>CAYTLU010000349.1:0-2855 GCA_964438665.1 uncultured Bacteroides sp. | reverse complement strand
TGTTCTTCCGCTCCTGTCGGGCAATACTCCTGTAACCTCCTTTTTTCACCCTCCTTTTATCCTCGATTCCAATGGAGGTTGTAACGAAGGTGTATCGAAGTTGAATCGGCGATAATCCGGGAGAACACCGGAAGAAGACCTGAAATACACCGGAAAAAGGACCTGAAAAGAGCTGAGAATATTCGAGTTGCAATTCTTTTTCCGCATAATATCGCGAACACCGGAGACCATTTTCTCTTGATTAAAAAAATATTTTCATTACAGTATTTACCAATTCAAATAAAAGTATTACTTTCGCATACGATATGACCTCCCACGCTTCCCGTAGAACAGCGCACCCGGGGAGGTCTTCGAGTTTTTATATGGTAGATTCTAATAAATTGACCGATAGACTTGAATATACAAAGAAGCCGTTGACTCTTGCCGAGCAAGTTGCACGGCTAAAACGACGAGGACTCGTTTTCGATGATGAAAGTGAGGCTACTGCTTATCTCTTCAATATTAGTTACTATAGACTTCGTGCTTATACCTATCCGTTTCAAGAGAATAGTGAAGGTACCGACCATAACTTTACTCGCAAAGATATTCACTTCAAAGACATAATAGACCTTTATTGTTTTGACCGCAGACTGCGTTCACTTCTTTTCAATGCAATTGAAAAGATAGAAGTGGCAGTGCGCACAAAAATCGTACAGGTATATGCCGAAAGCACAGGTGATAGCCATTGGTACGATGATGAAAATTTGTATCGCTTTGGCTATGGAGATTTGATGGGACATATAGAAGCGGATGTAAACCGTAGCAACGAAGATTTTATCAAGCATTCCTCAAAGATATGGGATTCCCTAAATATTGGCAATCGCTCTGCGTTTGGCGAGAAAAATAGCAAACTCTGCGTCTTTATCACGTAACCCAATAGTTTATCCCAGTGTCCCGGTATCCCTTGATTTGTCAAGCTATCGGGTTTTATCGTTTTCCTGTTTTCGTCATGCGTTACCCAAATCGCACCTGCCCCAATTCTCAACCAGTCGGTATAGCTCTTGCTGCCTGTCATCCATACGTAGCATGACCTTGGAGGACTTGGCATGACCGGGCTTTGTGTAGGTCAGTGCGTACATTGCCTTGACAAGTTCTCTTGCTTTGTCGATTGTAATGTCAGATTCCGCAACCTTGAGCAACCATGGCGCATAGTAAAAAGCCTGTGTTTATGTAATAGTTCTTACCTTTGCGGGAAAAATAAAGCAATGGAAAAGAAGAACCCGTATATAGAATTAGCAGAGTGTCTGCTGCCGGAAGAATTGGTTGAATATTTTGAGGTTGTAAAGGTTGACAAAAGAGCCGAGGCGTTAGATGTCACGTTGGAGGAACGCGACAAAGGAGTCGTGGGCATCACCAAAGAACGGTTGCTCCCCAATGGCTTTTATGAGGCAAGTACTGTCAGGGACTACCCGGTCAGGGGTCGCAAGATGACATTCCATGTAAAGCGACGCAGATGGATTGATACAGAGACAGGAAAGAGCGTGTCCAACCGCTGGGACATAGTAGCCGAAGGTACCCGCTTCTCGAAAGAGTTTGCCGGTTTTTTAAAAAATATGCTTGGACAGATACCCGATTACGGGCCGCTCTCTTGAATGGTTCTACGGCATAGACGGCGACTTGTTCGAGAGGCAGTATAAACGCCATCTCAGCGGATATTGGGATTGGAAGGATACCGCCGAGGGGCGGCATGCCGAACGTTGGCGTGTGTTCCCCCAGAACATCGGGCAGCGCCTGAGCATCGACGAGACATCGTTCAGCAATGGGGAGTTGTACACGATAGTCACCAACAAGGCCACCCACGGACGCGAGCACTCTATCGTGGCAATTGTACTTGGGACAGACTCGGACGAGGTCCTGCGAGCCTTGCGGCAGATTGACAGCCGCCTGCGCAACAAAGTCACGGAGATAACACTTGATTTGTCGGACAGCATGAACCGCATCTGCCGCTATGCATTTCCCCGGGCAAAACGCGTCATCGATCGCTTTCACGTTCAAAGGCAAGCCTTGGAAGCAGTGCAGGAGATACGCATAAAACACCGCTGGGAGGCAATCGATGCCGATACCGAAGCCCGTGAACAGGCAAAACTCTCAGGAAAGAAATATGAGCCTACGCGTCTTTCCAATGGCGACACCCTCAAGGAGCTGCTTGCCCGTGGACGCTACGCACTGTTCAAATCGCCCGAGAAATGGACAGATTCCCAAAGGCAACGCATTGACCTGATGTTCTCGTCGTATCCCGACCTGAAGGAGGCCTACTGGCTCTCACAACATCTCAGAGCCATATTCTCCAACAGGAACTCCACCGCAGGGACTGCCCGGATCAACCTCGCACGTTGGTACAATCGTGTGGCAGACTCAGGATTCAAGTCGTTTAACACCATAGCCGCCACTTTCTATGAGCACTCGGACGAAATAATAAACTTCTTCGATAACCGCTCCACCAACGCGGCCGCAGAATCAATTAACTCCAAAATCAAGGCGTTCAGGGCAAAACTTCACGGAGTCAACGACACAAAATTCTTCATCTTCCGCCTCTGTAATCTTTATGCCTAAACACAGCTTTTTTACTATGCGCCTTGATTTTCTCTATCACATCATGGATTCGGATAGTTTGGTTCCCTTGACGGATGTTACCCAATATATCGGTAAACATTTTATCCTCATTCGGAGTCTTTCACCTCGACGTGATCCAACTGATATTCGAGAGCCCGGACTGAAATCAGAAGCTCCCGAATGGAAATAGCCAAGGAAATAACCAATAAAAGCAATGCCATCCCGAAAACATAAATGGCAGTCAGTTGCCAGTTGATATATAT
>CAYTLU010000348.1:0-10913 GCA_964438665.1 uncultured Bacteroides sp. | reverse complement strand
CGCGAATATGCCGAGAAATACCCCGACATCATCAAGCCCATTTACGAAACCGAAAATCAATACTCGAAAAAAGATGGTTCGTTAGGCCGCATAATGAACCAGGCCTGCGAAGAAACCGGCGCCAAATACATCGCCACGTGCGAGGGCGATGACTACTGGACCGACCCGCTCAAGCTCCAAAAACAGGTCGACTTCCTCGAGACGCATCCTGATTACTCACTTGTTGCGCATAATTGCATTGAAATTTGGGAGGATGGCTCGCAGGAGCCTAAGCCTTATCGCCAGTTGGAGGATGGCGATGTCGCACCTCTGGATATTTTGAAGTCTTGTCCATTTCAAACAGCGTCTCTTGTGTTGCGTGCAGAAATTTTTAACAGTGAGAAATATAGGAGGGCGATAAACTATAAAATTTCAGCAGGAGACAGATGGTTGATGATGTGCTGCAGCCACTTTGGCAAAGTGTATTGCTTTAAAGATATTATGTCGGTATATCGCAAACATCCAGGCGGGATTAGTTTTGTAAATTGGTATGAACATCAAGTTGACCACATTTTGGAAAGACAATACTTCGGAATTGAGTTCGGTCCGGAAATAAAGTCGTTCGTAAATAAGTCAGTGACTGAATCATTAGTCTACGAAATCTTGATGGGCTTTCGATTGTTAGATTTTAAGCGTTCGAAAGACGCTATGCTTGCACTAAAACAATGCGACACTAAACTGACCGAAATTTTACGAATCGGATTGCGGCAACTGTCATACTTTAAGCCTTTCAGATTTTTATGTCACAGAGGCAGATGAATTCTGTAAAAATTTGTGGTCAAACAATACATCTACGAGTACTTAAAATGAATGCCTGCATGACGTTTGGGGACTAAGGCAAGATATGATTGTATTTAATTCGATGATATTGTTGGTGTGGATTCTTATGCTTGCCTATAGAAGCCAGCAGCCGGATTCCCGCATCAGACATACGCATCCCATCCCTTGGGGCTATGCAATCATTTCGATGGGCTATATCACCTTTTGGGCGGCTTTGCGTTCAGGATTTGTCGATACTTATGCCTATATAAGATTGTTTGAGTATGCTCAGACAGGAATAGCCGCTGCTTTTGAAGCCCTTGGGAGCGGCGAAGGCAAGTCGCCTGGCTATGATTTTCTTCAAGTCATATTCAAGACCTATATTTCTACCGACTTCCATTGGTGGCTCTCACTTATAGCAGTCACTACGGCCATACCGATTATCATAGCAGCACGGAAATATTCCACAAACTACCTATATACCATATTTCTCTTCATTGCATCCACCCAATTCATATGGATGTTTAATGGGATTCGACAGTTTTTGGTAGCGGCAATCATGTTTGGATGCACCGGCTTGCTCGAAGATCGGAAGACGCTAAAATATATGGCTATATTGCTCTTATGCAGTACAATACACAAGACGGTGCTGATAATGCTGCCTATATATTTCTTTGTTATTGACAAGCCTTTTGGCAAAAGGATGCTTTTATTTGTTTTGGCTGTGTTGTCGTGCGCAATCACCATTGCGCCATTGATGGATGCCATGAATACAGTATTGCAAGGAAGCGCATATGCCAATAACCTTGACCAATTTGCCGAGGATGACGGAGTGCATCCCCTCCGTGTGGCTTTAAGCGCAGTGCCTGTTATCCTTGCATATATAAAGCGAAAGCAGATAGCGCAGATGAACAACCGCTTTGTCAACATCTGCGTCAATATGAGCACCATATCCGCCGGCCTATATTTCGTGGGCATGTTCACCAGCGGCATCATGGTTGGACGCCTGCCGGCTTTCTTCATCATGTACAGCTTTATCTTGATACCATTCCTGATTGACACAGTGTACAACAAATACAAAACGCTGTTTTACTCAGGCTTCACAATTATATATCTCGTATTCTATTATCTGATGTCACAGAATTTCTACTACTTGAGCGATATCCTTGGAAATTATGTTTAGTATAAGATCAATCATACGAAAGTTCTTGATACGGTATGTTTATCAAGATTGGAATATAGGCATCGCTGACATAGCCGACGACTTATCGCCTGTTAATGTTAAATGGATGAAGTATGAATATGAAGACCGATGGTTTGCCGATCCATTTATAATTAGTGAAGATAAAGAAACATACATAATTCTTGCGGAAGAATGTATGCATGACACCCAAAAGGGAAGACTCGCCAGGTTGACTGTGACAAAGGATGAGTGCCGCCTTGTAAATAACGAAACTATTCTTGAGCTACCTACACATCTATCTTTCCCTAATCCACTTCAAGTAGATGACAAATTATTTATATATCCGGAAAACGCCGCCGGGGGGGATACCAAGTATTACCGCTACGGCAATGAACTTAAAGAGTGCGGCATACTATCCGAATCACCATTGGCAGATGCTGTGGTTGCTCAAATCGGCGGCTCGTTCTATCTGTTTGCCACAATAGGAGAGCGTTGCAATGGCAACATCCTGGAAGTGTTCAAAAGCGATTGTCCGCTGTCGGGATATTCCAAGCTTACAGAAATTACATTCCGCGACAATGTAGCCCGACGTGCCGGAAATGTCTTCAAATGGAAAGATAGGATCATAAGTCCGGCTCAAGTGTGCAATGCTGACTATGGTGAGGGCGTGTCTCTGCAGACAATATCCATTGAAAATGGAATTCCTGTATTCAAGGAGATTAAGAGAATGTATCCGCCAACAAGGGATTATCCCGAGGGATTTCACACCTATAATGTATTTGGCAACAAGGTTGTGATAGACGGTTATCGTTATGGCAGCAAGTTACTTCATAATCTGTATTTTAAAATAAGGAACTGATATGATTCCCAAAATGATACACTATTGTTGGTTCGGACGGAATCCACTGCCGCAATCAGCCCAAAAGTGCATTGAGAGTTGGAAAAGATTCCTGCCGGATTATGAAATAAAGGAGTGGAACGAGGATAATTTCGATGTCGGCATAATTCCATATACAAGAGAGGCATATGCGGCGAAAAAATATGCTTTTGTAAGCGATTACACCCGATTTTGGATTCTCTATAACTACGGGGGGCTATATTTCGACACCGACGTAGAGCTGATAAAACCGATGGACGACATAATCGCCTCCGGCCCATTCATGGGCGCCGAAATAGATGGCGATGAAAGGAAAGGGCTTATGCCTAAAGTCGCTCCGGGGTTGTGTATCGGTGCGTATAAAGAGATGCCTTTATTTGGCAATGTGCTTGATAAATATAGAAAAATGGACTTTTGGGGCAGCGATGGCACATTTAACAAATACACGATGATTCCGCTTGTCTCCGATCTCCTGAAAGCAGAAGGCATGCGGTCAACGGAAGATATACAGAAGGTTGGAGATTTTACGATATATCCGGCTGAATATTTTAACCCGTTGGACATTGCCACCGGTATTCTCAACAAGACGCCCAATACTCGAAGCATACATTGGTTTATGGCTTCCTGGCTACCTCCACAGCCTCTGTGGAAAAAGAAACTGAAACAATATTTGCGCAGAATCAAAAAACTATGCCTACATTGACGATATTCACTCCTGCGTACAACCGGGCACATACCTTGCCACGTACTTACGAGAGCCTTTGCCGGCAGACTTTGCAAGATTTCGAGTGGCTTGTAATTGACGATGGTTCTACCGACAACACTCGTCAATTGGTGGAAGGATGGATTGCACAGGGCAAAATCCCCATCCGCTATATCCATCAGGAAAATCAGGGTATGCACGGCGCGCATAATACCGCATACGATAATATTCTCACAGAACTAAATACCTGCATCGACTCCGATGATTATATGCCCGATGATGCAGTTGAAAAAATAGTAAAGTTCTGGGATTCTCTGAGCGCGGCTGACAAAAAGAAATATGCCGGTTTTATAGGACTTGACATCGACGAACAGCATAGGAAAATCATCGGAACGCCTTTCCCCTCAGAAATGAGTCACACCACTCTAAGCGGATACTATGCATCTGGGGGATGCGGCGACAAGAAACTCGTGTACCGCACAGAGGTTATCAAGGCATATCCGAAATATCCGATTTTTGAGGGCGAAAAATATGTGGGCTTAAACTATAAATATATCCTTATTGACAGCGACTATGAATTACTGGTAATGAATGAGCCTCTGGTGATTGTTGACTATCAGTCCGATGGCTCGACATCGTCAATGTATCGCCAGTATTGGAATAATCCTCGCGGATGGTGCTTTTACCGTAAATTCCAAATGCTGCATACCTCAAGCCTAAAACGGAAACTTGCGGTATGCGCTCACTATGTGTCAAGCTCCATTATTTGTAGAAATTTAAAATGGCTATCCGAGTCACCCGCCAAACTGATGACCCTTTTGTCCGTGCCATTTGGTGTGGCACTTTATTTCATCATAAGATTTCACATTAATAAAAATGAATGACCTGATTCTGTCCGATCTGTATAGGTACGAGGGCACGTCGGCAAGAAAGTTAACGACAAAATTGAAATACGTGCTGTTTACGCCCGGATTTCAATTTACATACTTCTTCCGCAAAGCCTCACTTGCCCGCAATCCGCTATCGAAAGCATTTTGGAAAGTATGCCACAGACTTAGTATGTGGCACTACGGTTTTCAAATTCCTGTTGGGACTCAAATTGGACCAGGCTTCCGCATTTCGCACTTCGGAGATATGGGGATCAACCGAGAAGCTGTCATAGGTAAAAACTTTAATATAGCTCCCGGTGCCCATATCAGCTATGCCGATGGCAAACGAAAAGGCGTGCCAATCATCGGCGACAACGTCATCTTGAACATTAACTCTGTGATAGTTGGTGGGGTACGCATCGGGAATAATGTTTTGATTGCCCCTTGCACCTTCGTTAATTTCGATGTTCCCGACAATTCAATTGTCATCGGAAGTCCGGGTAAAATCATCCAGAGAGAAAGTTCCCCAACAGACAAATATATAGTTTATCCCGTAGAATGAAAATACTAGATGTCATCAATACTCTCACAATGGGAGGTGCCGAAAAACTTGTATCGGAAATCGTTCCGCTTTTGATAGCAAAGGGGTACGAGGTGGAAGTAGCCGTGTTTGTTGGAGGCAACACCCCATTTTTTCAAGTCTTAAAGAAAAGTGGAGTAAATATACATATATTTTCGACTAAAGGCTCGGTTTACAACCCTTGTCATATCATCCGATTAAGACGTTTGATCAAACATTTTGATGTCATTCATACTCATAACACCTCTCCGCAATTGTTTGCTGCAATTGCCTCTCTTTTTATCAAGACAGTTCTGGTAACCACGGAGCATAGTACGGAGAATCGCAGACGCAGCAATCCCATACTAAAAATATTAGACAGATGGATGTATGGTAGATATAGCAACATAATTTGTATATCAAATCAGGTTGAAAAACTTATTCATAAATATCTACCATCGACAACAAGCAAACTGATTACCATATATAATGGCATTGATATTGATAAGTATCGAATTGCCGCTCCTCTCAATTTGCCGATTCCGAAGAAGTTCATAATTTGTATGGTCGCCGGCTTCCGTTATCAAAAAGATCATGAAACGGCGTTAAGAGCCTTATCGCACTTAGATAAAGCTCAATACGAATTATGGCTTGTCGGTGACGGCGTGCGGCAGCCATTAATCGAGGATACCATAAAAGAACTTGGTTTGGCTGAGAATGTTAAACTGTGGGGAATTCGCACTGATGTGCCATCTGTGCTTAAAAGTTCTGACATCGTACTACAGTCAAGCCATATAGAGGGCTTTGGATTAGCCGCTGTTGAGGGAATGGCCGCCGGGAGAGCTGTTGTAGCGAGTGATGTGCCTGGATTGCATGAAGTGGTAGCAGATGCCGGAGTTTTATTCAAACATGGTGACGATGTTGAACTCTCAAATATAATAAAGCGTCTTGCAGAGGATAGTAAAATGCGAAATGAAGTTGCTCATAGATGTTCTGAACGTGCTGAAACATTTAGCATTTCCAAAATGGTGGATTCATATTCTAAATTATACGATAGTCTGTTAATTTAACCATAAGCGAGTTGATTACATGAAACCAAGGATATTTATGGTGGGTTATTCCACAGACAAGGGCGGCGTGGAGTCGTATATCCGGAACTTGTGTGAGGTACTTCGGGCAGACTTCGACATCGTGTATCATTGGCCCGTTATGGATATTGGAGGCAAGCAGTGGCGCATTCCCGCAAACCGTCATAATCCATTGAAGTATTACGCGTTCTGGACGCAGTTTTTCCGGGAGAATAAATTTGATGTGGTGTATTTCAATACGTGCGACATCGTGAGCATCGACATCCTGCGATTTGCAAGACGCGCGGGCATATCTACACGAATAATACACTCTCACAGTACAGCCCGTGAATATGTCAGCAATGGGATAAAGGGATTGATGCATCGATGGCAAGAGCGACAATCGCGAAAGCATCTCGATAAATATGCTACACATCTCTTTGCCTGCTCTGAAAGTGCAGGTGGCTGGATGTTTGACGGCAGGCCATACACCATTATTAAAAATGGCATTGATATAGACAAGTATATTTACGACCCGTCAAAAGAAGAGAAAGCGGCATCTGCGCTTCCGCAAAAATCACATCCGGTAATTGCATGTTTGGGACGCCTTGACCCCCCAAAAAATCCATTATTCAGCATCAGGGTATTCAAATCGCTGTGTGCCATATCTGCCGACGTGCAGTGCCTATACATAGGCGACGGAGAGTTCCGCAGGGCTCTTGAAGCAGATGTGAACAAAGCCGGATTGCAGGATAGAATCATCTTTACAGGCGGCGTTGACAATGTTAACGAGTGGCTCAGCTATGTTGACTGCATTTTGATGCCGTCGCTATTTGAGGGACTGCCATTTGCATTAGTCGAGGCTCAAGCCGCAGGCTTGCATTGCCTCGTGTCGAATAACGTGTCGCAAGAGTCAAATATCACAGGGCTGGTAGAATATATGAGCCTGGAAGAGTCGACCGATGAGTGGGCAAGGCGGGCGTTGACGCTCGCAATGTTTCCGCGAGCCGATGTTGCTGCAACATTGGTTGAAGCCGGATTCAGCATACGGCATACAGCCGAAACCGTTGGGAACATAATCAGAAACGCATTGAGATGAGCATATATTCTGCAATCCGTCAGAGAGTTTGGAGGCAGTGCCATAAGTGGCGCTGCAAAGGTTATCGCCGACGCTACACCAATTCAGAAGTGAGCATTATCTCCATGAACTGCACCGGCGGCATACTCTACCACGATTTAGGGCTGAAATTCCTGTCGCCAACAGTCAATCTGTTTATGCGCGCCGAAGATTTCATCAAGTTCTGCGAGAACATGGAGCATTATTTGGCGGTCGATGAATTTGAGGAAGTTACGGACCTCGATATTGTGCAGGGACGAAAATATCCGATAGCGAGGCTTCACGACATATTGCTATATCTAGTTCACTATAAATCTGTGGCAGAAGCCGAGGCCAAATGGAATGAGCGAAAACAGCGAATCAACCGAAATAAGATTGTAATAATCGATAATGACCGCGAAGGCATGAATCCTAAGCTTATGGATCGGTTCGAGCGCTTGCCGTACAAAAAAGTAATGTTTACGCATTGCCCATATCCGGAGCACTCCAAAGCAATTCATTACCTCCCGGGATATGAAAACGAGGACTGCGTAGGAATCGTAACTGATGGAAATGGCTGGACCGGACTTCGCCCAATAGACAGGTTTGACTGGATACAGTTTCTGAACGAAGTATAAAATGAGCACGACACGCCAATCAAATATTGAAATTCCCAGGCTGCTGTGCAGGCATATTCATAGAATTATGCAGACGCAAACTATTGCTCATCAAACGCTACACAATAAAACACTAAAACACAAGCGATTACCACCCCCCCGCCACCCTTAACTCATCACCTGCTTATAATAAGCAAGCCGGGCGCGGGCGAATCGATTGGGTGGATGCCTCAAAATGCGTAGGCATTTTGATGGTGATGTATGGACACAACTGGCTTCATTGGAATTATGCATATTTATTTTATGCATTTCACATGCCTTTGTTTTTCATTCTTTCGGGTTATACTTTTTCTGTTAAAGGCAACTTAAGAGATTTTGTGTTGAGGAAAACAAAAACGCTGTTAATCCCATATTGCGTATTTGCATGTATTTATATTCTCTTTTATTGGTGTATGAGCGTCACGCATGACGGAGCTTACTCACCCGGCAAGGAGGCTGTCTTGTTCTTAATCCAGAGGTCGCACACTTTTCTATGGTTTCTACCAACGCTTTTCTTGAGTGAAATAACCGTACGTATGCTTCTTTCATCTGGATTCATTACCGGATTTAAGTCGAAACTCGCAGTAGTTGCTATCTTGCTACTTATGGCATGGGGGTTGGCCGTTGTGAAACCCGATGCCCAGATATGGAACATAGACCTTGTCCCCATTGCATCGGCTTTTATAATATTCGGGATTCTTTATCGGCAATTTTTTGAGTCCAAACTGCCGGAGAAGAGCGTGTTATTACTTATGGTACTATTGATATCAGCCATCATAATCAGCACTTTCAATTATGTCGTTTATGGAGGTGTAGATATGTCAGCCCGCAAGTATGGATTGTTTCCGCTTTTTTGTGCCGGGGCATTGATACTTACTTACACGCTTATACTGATACTCAAAAGAACCCGCTATCCACATTGGATGCTCTATATCGGCATGAATACTATTATTTATTATGGTTTCCACAGGTTCATAATAGAAATGTGTTTCATCGCGTATGGCAAAGTGGGGCTTGTATTTGATGCATCATCACCGTTTTGGGTAGCGTTGGCTATTCTGAACGTTATTATCACTTGCATTGTCGTATATCCCATTAGTGCCATGATTAACAACAAGTTTCCTTGGTTCATTGGAAAATTCTGATATGGTAAGCATAATAGTACCAATATATAAGGTTGAAAAATATCTGCGGGCATGTATTGACAGCCTTATAAATCAAACATATAGAGACATAGAGATAATTTTGGTGGATGACGGCTCGCCTGACGATTGTGGCCGGATTTGCGATGAATATGCGATTCACGATTCACGCGTTAAAGTCGTTCATCAACCAAATGCAGGCGTTTCCGCGGCCCGTAATGCGGGGCTGGACATTGCCGGCGGTGAATTTATCGGATTCTGCGACCCTGACGACTTCGTGGCTGAAGACATGTATATGTGCCTTGTCGATGCCATGAAGAGACACGATGCCGATTTGGCAGCTTGCGGTTATAACTATTATTCTGAAGATTATATCCTTGATAGTTCGAGATTATATCCATTGATGGAAGATGAAACGATGTCACGTAGGGATATATATTCCAAACTATCAGATATGCCGCCGACTATCCGGCATGGCGTTGTAACCAAACTATTTAGGGCTGCGATTATCGGCGATTTGAGATTTGATATCAGGCTTAAATCAGCTGAGGACTGTGATTTTCTGCTGAGCTATGCAAAGAGAGTAAATAGCGCCGTGTTTGTTCATAGGCCGTTATACATGAATCTCGTCAGAGATGGAAGTGCGACTCATGGCGGGCTGAACATTAAAAGCTTGACCGATTCGTTTGCCGTGCATAACAGCATGTATGAAGATACGGTAAATTATGATCCGAAACTGAAAGATAAGGCAATAGCCTTTTTAATGGATGTGTGTACGCTGAAATACAACGAAGCCAAGGCTCGCGGAGTCAAGTCGGGTGATTTTGATGAGTGTCTGCGAGCGATGCACAGATTCTTGCGCAAAAAGGCGTTGACGGCCCTGACGAGCAGATCGATTCTTTGGAAAACGAAATTATATTACCTATTGTTTTGGATACGGAAATAAGGCAAATTCAACTAAAGTGTCTTGAGTTGCTCGATTTTGTTGATGCAATATGTCGGAGTAACGATATAGACTATTCTCTCTGCGGAGGTAGCGTTGTAGGGGCGCATCTATATGGTGGTTGTCTTCCTTGGGACGATGACGTCGACCTGATGATGACCAGGGAGAATTACAATCGGTTTATTAAGGCTGCTTCAAAATCATTGCCGGACGGTCTGTCGATGCATAATTATCAAACCAGGGATGATTTCACAACCCCATTCACCAAAATCATGGACGACAATACGACCATCGTGCAACAGGATGGCACAGTGTCAGGCGTGTTTCTTGACATAACCGTCTACGACAGAATCCCATGCAATATTCTCTCAAAGATTGACATCCTGTTATGGATGATTTCGCAGTGGGTAGCAATTGGCAAAGTAGAGCCAACCGGACTCAAACAAAGGATACGAAACGTATTGCTTAGTACACTTTTGACAAATAAACGAAGGTATTTCATGTTTTTTGAATGGGCAGTTCGCCAGCTTGGTAGACATTGTCAGAGATACAATTATTCAGAATTATTCGGAGCGTTTGCAAACACCACTCCGTTTAATCCGGATATATTTGAAAACTATACCACAATATCTTTTGAAGGCAAACAATACATGATTGTTCGAGACTATGTGGACTATCTGCGAACGCGATACAATAGGACAGACTTCAGAGAGCCCAAAAACAAGCAAATAGCCCCCCACTACAAATACGTCAATTTTAATCTTCCCTACAAATCATACATAAATGCCCGATAATGTGGCAAAAGTCGGTTTTTCAGATGAGATATAATTCGTTTTACAACCGTTACATTAAGCGAGGGCTTGGCTGTGGCTTGGCTGCGGTTATGCTTTTGGTGTTGTGGCCGGTATATTTGATTGTTGCTTTGGCCGTGGTGATTGATGATGGTTTTCCGGTGTTTTATCGACCGCAAAGAGGTGGTTACAGGAACAAACCTTTCAGGATTTTCAAGTTCCGCACCAT
>CAYTLU010000347.1:0-9630 GCA_964438665.1 uncultured Bacteroides sp. | reverse complement strand
GAGTCGTAAAAAAAACGTATATTTGCAATGTTGCCGCAGATTGCTTTTCACCGGCACTCCAACACATATTTTATAACTATCACAATCAACACCAAATGAAACAAATAGCTGTCATCCTGCTTAGCTTCCTTGTGTCGATGGCATCATTTGCGGCTGACAAGGCCGTGAGGGATGTGACCGGATGGAATCATTTCGCCTGGGGCGCAGAAATCAGCGGAGGAATTGATATGACCAGCAGCGATATGTCAACGGTCAATCTGGATGCCTACCTTGGTTATCGCAACAGTTGGATCGAAGTGCTTGGCGTTGGAGCAGGGGTGAACATGATGGTAAACAACAGTGCGCGCGCATTTCCTGTCTATGGAATATTCCGCACCGGATTCAGCAAGAAGCCGACGCTACTCTTTATGGATCTGCGCGGAGGCATAGTTTTTAATAATATGACAAATAGCACGCAGCAGACAAGTGCCTATGTGTCGCCCGGCATTGGGGTGAACCTTGCAGGAGGAGAAACGTTTCAAAGTTATGTGACGTTGAGCTATGTCTATAACGGCCTAAAGTCATTTCCGCTATCTGACCGTCAGGTCAGGATGGACGGATTGTCAATGGCTTGCGTGAGATTCGGCATTAGATTCTAACAGTCAGGAGAATTATCTCCGGCATCATACATTTTTTATAATGCAACATATTGAAGTAAAAATAATAAACTCATCCAATCATGCTCTACCGGCTTATGCCACCGGCAGCTCCGCCGGAATGGATGTCAGGGCATCCTTGCCTGAACCAGTTACTCTCGCACCCATGCAGCGGGCTCTTATTCCGACCGGATTGCGGATAGAACTGCCGGAAGGATATGAGTGTCAGTTGCGCCCGCGGTCGGGTCTGGCTCTGAAGCATGGCATAACCCTTGTAAATACCCCCGGAACGATAGATGCTGATTATCGTGGTGAGATAGGTGTGATAATGATTAATCTTTCCGACCGGCCATTTGTGATCGAGGATGGCGAACGTATCTGTCAGATGGTGGTAGCCCCATACACCCGCGTGGATTGGGCTGAAGTCGAGGTGCTTACTGAAACCGAACGCGGCGATGGCGGATTCGGTCATACCGGTGTTAAATGAC
Source organism: uncultured Bacteroides sp. (assembly GCA_964438665.1). GTDB lineage: Bacteria > Bacteroidota > Bacteroidia > Bacteroidales > Muribaculaceae > Paramuribaculum. The sequence goes on along the minus strand of CAYTLU010000347.1, from coordinate 8,507 downwards.
AAGACTTGTGAAGCATATTAACTTTAGACTGTCAGGCGCGCTTGCGGTTATCGGCCTATTGGCCCTTTCTCAGATTGCAGGATGGGCGGCCTCGCACAGAACCAAGCAGCAGATAGCATCGGATAAGTCAGACTATATTTTCATGGAGGCTTTGAGCCATGAGGCAACAGATAGTTTCGATGCCTATTTTGAGTTGCTTAACCGGGCCTATCAGTTAAATCCTTCGGATCTGTTTGTCGGTTATGACTACGGATTGTATGAAGTCAGCCTGTTTCATCAGTCAGATTCCATCCGTAGGCAGCATGGGGTGGATCTGATGAAGAGATATGTGATGCAGTCGCCTGACGATCTGGAATCCGGTTTGCGTCTGGCTTCGATGCTGACCAAACTGGGTGATACGGAGGAGGCTTTGGACGTCTATAGGATGCTTTATAAAAATTCCGACAACCCCAGAGTGACAGGAGCGGCCTATGCCTCGGCGCTGGCCTACAGCTACAACACAGACAGTGTCAAAAAGGCGATCTTGATAATAGATTCGCTTGAAAAATATGATGGTGTGACTATGGATCTGATCGGCTGGAAGCTGAAATACTACAATGTATTGGATGATACGGCATCGATTCTTTCAGAAACATCGCGGTTGCTTGGAACATCGCCGCGCTCGGTCGATTATATTCTTCTGAGCGGCGATATCAACATGCAGTTCGGCCGGCCGGATTCGGCATTGGTCTATTATAACCGCGCTCTGGATGTAGATCCTACAAATGGTTATGCCGTTTATAAACGTGCGGTGTATTATCATGAAATCGGCGACAGCGTTTCATTTGACAAGGAGATATTTCAGGCAATGAAGATGGCCGACCTTGATGTAGAGTCAAAGTTGTCTATTCTTCAGGGCTATGTAGCGGATTTGTATGCCGACTCATTGCAGCGGCCAAGAATAATATCGCTGTTCAACACACTTGTGGATCAGTATCCCCATCAGGAACAGGTCAGAGGGCTTTACGGCTCTTATCTATATTCGATCGGTGACAAGCCCGGCGCGGCTGACCAATACAGCTATGCCGTCAGTCTAAACCCTGACAACAAAGACCTGTGGGTCAGCCTGAGTCAGATATATTACTTGAATAACCAATATGATAAGTCAAATGCTACGGTCAAAGACGCATTGCGCTATTTCCCGGATGACGTAGATCTGTATCTGTTGGGGTCATCAGCCGCAATGCAGGCAAAAGACTTTGATGCGGCATTCGCTTATCTGGATAAGGCTCTTTTGGTGACGGACACCACTGATGTCAAGCGGATGGCTGACATTTACGGCGCTATCGGAGATGTGGCATATCAGAAGGAAGACACGGAAAAAGCGTGGAAAGCATACAAGACGGCTCTCGGATACAATCCGGAAAGCAGTATGCTGCTCAACAACATAGCCTATTACATGGCATGTGAGAGTATCGACCTGGATACGGCATTGGAGTATATCGAACGTTCGCTTGACATTGAAAAGACTCTTGAAGGAGAAAACCGGACAACGACTCTCGACACTTATGCATGGGTACTTTTCAAGATGAAGCAATATCCTAAAGCCCTGGAGGTAATCAATCAGGTTCTGGAACTCGATGAGGAAGAGTCATCGGCCGATGTCTTTGAACACGCTGGCGACATATATTTTATGAATGGCAATCCGTCAGAGGCATTGGAATATTGGAAGAAAGCTCTGGAGCTGGATCCGGACAGTGATTTGTTGAAACGGAAGGTGAAACATAAAACATTCTTTTTTGAGTGATGGGAAAGCGTAGAATCAGACCTGTAGCATTAGCTGTCATGTTTTTGTCGGCGGTTTTGTTGGCGGGATGTTCATCCTCGCGTAAGGCTGTTGCGCCGGTTGCGTCAGAACAAAAAATCTCCACCCTCTCCGATATGCGCGTCGGGGTCAGGGCTTTGATATCCCGATATGGCAAGTGGGAGCGGCTGAGAGTTCCGGTTACGGTCAATCTTTCCAGCCCGAAAAAAGTTTCGATAAACGGCACTGCCATAATGGAGAGAGGCAAGAGCATAATGATTTCGCTGAAATTCTGGGGAATGGAAATCGGGAATCTGTATGTGACGAATGATTCGGTAGCGGTGATTGACAAAGTGCATAAATGCTATGCATCAGAGCCGATCGGCAACATGCTGGCCGGATTCGATGTCAATGTGTCGAATATTCAGGATCTGCTTCTCGGACGTCTCTTTCAGTTGGGAGCGGATGATGTTGCCGCAGATACATATCGCAATGCGGAGATGGAGATAGTTTCTGACAGTTCGTGGATTCTTGTCCCTGACAATAGTAAAGGCCGGATTAATTACGGATTCAGTTTCTCGCCTGCCGATGTGTTGAATGCGTTGATTGTTCAATCCGGCAAGCATCAACCGGTTTCGGTGATGTATTCGCCGGCTGTTCAGACGGTATGCGGGATGTTCTCGCCGGCTGTCTCGGTGTCATATTCGACAGGAAAGACAATCCTGGATGCCAATCTGAGTTGGGATCTGGGCAGAGCCAGATGGAATTCCGATGTCGAGTTGCGGGTTCCATCCGTAAATTCAAACTATAAACGCATTCCATCGGCCGACATACCGAAAATAATATCCAAACTGTAACAGTCTATGTGGCGATTGTTGATTGTCATACTGATTTTTGCAATGTCCGCAGGGGATGTCTCTGCGGCCAAGAAGAAACGCAACATAAAGACAGTCAAATCCGAGCAGCAGGCCGCCCAGAGGCGCATTAAGGAGACCACCCGGAAAATCAACGATAACGCGCAGAAAACTGAACGCACACTCAATCAGCTGAATCTTTTACGTGGAGAGATATCGCAAAAAGAAGATCAGATCTCGACCACCAGAATGCAGCTGGATTCAATCGGGAAGGATATAACAATGGCGCAAGATTCTTTGTCGGCGTTGGAAAACAGGCTTGTATCCCTGAAAACAACCTACATCGCCGCATTGAGAAAATTGCAGGGAACGCAGCAGTTTACCAACCAGTTGGCTTATATCTTCGCATCAGAATCATTTTCAAAGGCTCTTGCCCGCATCCGCTATGTGAGGTCATTTTCCAAATGGCGTAAAAGGAAAGCTGAAGAGATAAAGCAGACTGCGGAGGCATTGAAATCCCAGAAAAATTATCTTTCGGAGCTTCATTCCCAACGTTCGTCATCGTTGAATACGCTGAGCAATGACCAGTCGATGCTTGAAGCGAAGAAAGAAGAGACAGGAAGAATGGTCGCAAGCCTGAAGTCGGACGGTGCGAATCTGAAAAAAGCTCTGGAAAAGGAAAAACGCCGTTTGCGCAACATCGATTCCGAGATTACAAGAATGATTGAGGCGGAGCGAAGGGAGCGTGAGCGTCAGCAGGGCGGCGATAAGGCTTCCGGGTCAAAGGCAAAAGGCAAGGGGAAATCGTCAGGCTCTAAAGGGAGCAGCTCTTCCGGCAAGAGCGCATCGGGCGGGAAATCGGCTTCAAAATCTCCCGCTATTAAGTCGCAGATCAATGATTCAGATCCGGATGCCGTCATGACGCGTCACTTTGCCTCGGCAAAGGGTTCGATGATGTTTCCTGTCAGCGGGCCGTATCGAATAGTGAGCCGATTCGGCTCTACCTCCGACCAACCATACAATACCGGCATTGAGATTGTGCTTGACGGTTCTGCCAATGCAAGGGCGGTTTTCGAAGGAACGGTTTCAAGAATATTCCAGAACCATGACGGCAACTATTCTGTGATGGTGCGTCATGGAGCGTATATTACGGTGTTCTACAATATCGGTTCGCTGTCGGTTAAAAACAATGGGAAAGTAAAGGCCGGTCAGACAATAGGCCGTGTGGCTGTCGATCCGCGTTATGGAAAGCCGATGCTTCATTTTGAAGTGCGCAAAGGAACGCAGACCCTTAATCCGCAGAGTTGGGTCAGATGACAGATTGGCCTTATTGGGTCAGGCGGAATGAACAATAGCCTGTTAATTTGATTTTTCAAGAGTTTTGTGCCGGGCGTAGGCTTGTGCCAGGCGTGTGTGATAGCCGCGTGCGGCATAAGAAGCTCCGTTATAGCGTCTGGCAAAAGCAGCCCAGTTTTTTGCGCGAAGATGCTTGTCAAGACCGCAATTTTTTATGAAATTGGCGAAAAGATCGAGCTGATCGCGTTCGGAGCGGCTCATTTTCTGCACAAACTCGTTGATGTCGGAACATCCGCATAGTTTCCAGTTGAATCCACCGATCTGAAACATTCCCCAGAATGCGCCTTCAATGCCTGTCTTGTTGTCGATTGTGCGGGCAAGGCGCAGCCGTTCCTGCTGTGCCGCCTGAGTTGAGCCGTGGCGTCTGGCGTTTGGCCGGGAGAATACGGCGGCATGACTTTTGGAATAGCGCGAGAGATTTATGCCGTTGCGGCGGGCACGCTGGCGAAACATCGAGAGGTCAAAGTTGATGAGTGGTTTGCCGGGTGCGAAAAAGCCCTGATGTTGCTTTCCGGCTTCGATATCGACAACGGCTTTGATTGCGGCCGTTTCCACTCCCAGCTCCTCAGCAACTTCCTGATAGTCTTGTTCGGTCAGTCTCAGAATCTCTGTCGGAGAGCCGTTCCCGGCTGTTTGCGTGGAATCGGGCTGTCCGGTTGTCGGACTCTCGGCTGTGGCTCTGATGGCGGGCAGCGTTATCGCTCCAAGCATCGTAGCCAAGGCGATTATAGATGTGCTTGTTCGGTTCATGGTATGTGTCAGGTAGAAGATAAGAAAACAGGACACTGCTCCGGTCACTGATTTAGTGGTGGTGGCAGTGCCCTGTCTTTAATGTGATTTGTGCGGATCGGTTGCCGGATTATTTCTTCAGGTCGGCAACTTTCGTGATTGTAAGTTTCAGTTGCTCGTAGAAGCGTTCAACAGCCGGGATGTGCATGCGCTCTGACGGAGAGTGAACATCGCGGAGAGTCGGGCCGAAGGAAACCATGTCGAGGTGGGGGAATTTTTCAAGGAACAGACCACATTCCAGTCCGGCATGGATGGCCATGATCTTCGGGGTCACATCATAGAGCTCCTTGTAGGCATCGCGCGCAATCTGCATAATCGGGCTTTTCAGATTGGGTTTCCATCCGGGATAGCCTTCGCCATGCACCACTTCCGCTCCGGCAAGCAAGAATACGGCTTCAACCTGATTTGCAATATCCCATTTGCGGGACTCTACCGATGACCGCTGGCTGGTGGTCACGATAATAGTGCTGTTTTCACCCATCTTCACTGATGCCAGATTGGTTGATGTCTCGACCAGACCCTCTATGTCGCGGCTCATTGAAACCACTCCGTGGGGAGCGCAGTAGATGGCGCGTATGATATTCGTTGCGGTTGCGGCATCGATGCTGAAATCCGGAGCGTCAACGCTTTCCATCGTGATTTCAAGAGTCGGTTCGATTCCGCTGTATTCTTCAGCGATTGTAGCCGCATATTCATTGAGCGCAACGCGGACGGCTTCTTTATTGGATGTGTGGATTCCGATAACGGCGTGTGAGGCGCGCGGAATGGCGTTGCGGAGATTGCCGCCGTCAATTTCCGACAATGCGATCTCATATTTTCTGGAAAGGTTGAAGAGGAAGCGCGCAAGGAGTTTGTTGGCGTTGGCGCGTCCGAGATGGATGTCACCGCCGGAGTGTCCGCCCTGTCCTTTTGAAATCGCTATTTTAAAATAGGTGAAATCTTTGGGCGCAAACGAGCGGTTGTAGTGGAATGTGCAGACTGTGTCAACACCGCCGGCGCAACCGACAAAAATTTCCGCATCATCTTCCGAGTCGAGGTTTACAAGCATGTCGCCCTCAAGCATAGTCGGGTCGATATTGAACGCACCTGTCATTCCGGTCTCTTCATCCATTGTGAAAAGTGCTTTCAGCGGACCGTGGACGAGATTCGGCTCTGTCAGGATTGCAAGCGCGGCGGCCACACCGATACCATTGTCAGCACCAAGGGTAGTGCCTTCGGCACGCACCCATTCGCCATCGACAACTGCAGAAATCGGGGTGGTGGTGAAGTCAAAAGATTTGTCATTTGCTTCGCACACCATGTCCATGTGTCCCTGAAGGATTATTGTCGGCGCATTTTCGTGGCCGGGAGTGGCAGGTTTAAGAATCTCAACGTTGCCGATATTGTCAGTTTTAGCTTCCAGGTTGTGTGATTTTGCAAAATCAAGCAGGAACCGGCGTATCTTTTCCTCTTTTTTTGAAGGGCGCGGAATTTTGGTTATTTCCTCGAAAATTGAAAATACTTGAGTGGGTTTGAGCTCTGAAATTTTCATGTTTACTATATAATTTAGATGATTTAGTTACTCTTTAGACTTACGATTTTTTTGTTTGTAATGGAAAAAATATGTTAAATTCGTCGCTTAGACGACCACAAGTTACAAAATAAATTTGAGATTAGCGCAAAATTTATGATTCGTTTCATATATTTGCACTGCGAAAGCATTTTGAAGTATGAGAATAATGGTTCTGACATTCATTTTGCTGCTGATAGCCGTCCTTCTGCTTGGAGTGAGGGTCTTGTTTGTAAAAGGCGGACGCTTTCCGTCAACTCATATAAAAGACTCTGCCGCTCTAAGGCAAAAGGGGATCGGCTGTGCAGCCCATCAATCGGATGAATAGAGGACAGACCGTTTTAACAAATCAAATCATTAATACCATTATATAATCGAAATGAAAAAAATCAGTTACTTTGTCGCCTCTCTTGCTATTGCATCTGCTCTCACTGTGTCGCTTTCAGCATGCGGAGGCTCTGATGAAGCCAAAAAAGACAAGGCACCGGAAAAGACAGCCGCTATAGACAAGAGCAAGAAATCAGTTCTCGGTGACACTACGGCCGCACCTATTCCCGGACAAATCAATATCCGATATATAGATGAAGAAAAGCTTTTTGAGGAATATAGCCTTGCAAAAGATTTTCAGGAATCGATCACGCGTCTGCAGTCGAAGCTGATGTCGGCGCAGGAGTCGCGAGCCAAGGAGATACAGCAGATGGGAGCGCGCATTGAAAGCAAGATGAAGAGCAACGGCTATAAAACGGAAAGCGAGTACAATGCCGACATGGCTTCATTTAACAAGAAACAGCAGGATGCGCAGACATATCTGGCCAATCTGCAGCGTACCACTGAACTTGACGTAAATCAGCTCCAGACGCAACTTCAGGACTCGATCAAAAACTATGTGAAGACATATAGCGTTGAGAAAGGCTATGATGCCGTGATCCTTAAAAGCGCAAGTCTCTACTTTAATCCGGCATTTGATGTGACAGCGGATGTGGTGAAAGGCTTGAATGCGCGCTACAACAAAGTCGAAAAATAACCGTTCCGGCAGGTTGCCTATGATCTGCCGAAATAATGATCTCCTCAGTTTAGATTAAATCATAAGATGGGAGCGAAACGGTCCGGAATGTCCCGGACCGTTCCTGTATCGTACGCAACGCCAATCTTCGTCTCGTTGCCATTCCATGCGATCTTGAGTAAGTTATTATTATCGATCTGAAATGTCGCTCATGTCGGGCCATTCGTCATCCGGAGCAACTACATATTCCGCACCGTCAATCAGGTTCTGATAATCCGGATTCAAATAAACGGAATGATAACCTATTCCATCTTTGTACTCAAGTATCTGTTTCAAACCGAGCAGTGTATATTTTGCATTACTTGGCGCATCGCTTGGGATTATATGCACCCTTGGGTATGGTCCCGTCAGATCTCCGATTGAACCACACCGTTCATATCCGAGGTCATTGATATATCCCCATCCTATATATTGACATGGATATAAAAAATACCAATCAATCAAATTTATATATTCCCCGACGCTTTCTTTATAATATGTTTCTGTCAGTTCATCAGATGACGGGTGCATTCTGACAATGCGATATTCGATATAGCCGGCAGTATTCCAATCATCGAAAGAGTATATGACGGTTTCGCGCCCGGAGGGGGTATGCTGCAGTTTGATTTCCAATGGAATTATAAATTCGGTGTATGGACTTTGTTCATCAGGACACAACAATAGGAAATCCTCGATTTTATTGTCATTCAGATACAGGTTGCATACATTTATGTGAGAAGTCAATTCAAGAATACTGATGGATTCCTCATCTGCCGGCATACTACTGAATCTATTTATGATTTTAACCTTTTTCCCATCGGCATCAACATACTCAACCAACTCCTCCCACGCGCAGCTGACCCATGCATTATTTAGATGTTCTAAACGCCAAAACTCTGTTCCGCTAAAAACTAGGAAATCATCTTCAACTTTATCTTCGGAACATCCTGACAAAATAACCATCACAAATAGCATCATTGCAATCTTAATTGTTTTCATAACAATCAATATTAAATATTTTTCAAAATCAATTTAGCATTCCCTTCACACACAACGTTGTCCAATATCCGGAATCCGCCTTTTCTGAGAATGGCTACACAATGATAGAATAAAGCCGTGAAGATAAAAAGGAGT
>CAYTLU010000346.1:0-1761 GCA_964438665.1 uncultured Bacteroides sp. | reverse complement strand
TTATGCGGTTCGTTCAGGCGCACCGCTGGAAGTGCTCGAAAATCTGCAAGAGATCGAGGACGAGGGTGACATATACGAATCTATCGAGGATATATGGCCGGATTATCCGTCGAAAGACGATTTCTTCTTCAACGAGGAAGAGTATTAGTGCAGTTTTAAGCACATTTTCAACTATTAAATCCCTGTCAATCATTGAGATCGGCAGGGATTTAATTTGTTTGGACAACGGTGCTCTATGGTCTCATATAAGCCGGATCACCTGCAAAAAGCGGTAGAGAGAGGAAAAACTTTCAGTTGTTATGTGTGGATAGAGACTCCCACGTCGCGTGCGAGCGCGCTCCTCGGAGTGACATGGTGGGGCGTTGCACTACGTCATTCTGAGGAGCGGTTGTAAACCGCGACGTGAGAATCTCGTTCACCGCAGAGATTGCCACGCCTCGGTTCCCTCGGCTCGCAATGACTCTGTGTGTCGTATTATTTGTCTATCCTTTTCATTATTTCATCGGTCATTACCAGTGCTTTAATTATACACTGGTAGTGGAAGATCTCGCCGAATACAAGTACATGACCTGCGCGGTCTTTCAGCCATTTTTGCGCCGGTTGGTAGCCGCCGATGTAGAACTCCCATGCAGTTAAAGGTACGTTGTCGAAATACTGCGTGCCGTTTATCCATACGCGACCTACGCTTTCCGACAGCGATTCCCAACGGACTTTCTCGACAATGTTATTTCCGTCGCCGTTATACAGGTAATCCGTTATCAGACCTTTCAACGCAGGGTGTTCCAACAGATGAATCTGGCGGAGTTCGCTGCCCAATCCGGCCAATCGGCGGAACTCGCCGGCAGATGTCGGATAAGGGACACGCGGAAAGTCGGTCTTTAAGAACTCGTTGTATTTTTCGCGGTATGCAGGACTGTGCAGCACGGCGTAGATATAATCCAGCAGGTCAATCGGTGCAAACTTATCGGCATCGCCGCTTGCTTCCGGCTCAAATGTCAAGCCGATATTCTTGGCAATCTTATCTACAATCTCAGTCTTTAAGTTTGGATGGCGCGGTTCCCTATCTGCTGATGTATTAAAATTATACAGATACAATGGACTACATAAAGACGTTCCTTTGCTGCTATAATGTAATCTATTGTCTATCATCGCATCTACGATCTGTACATGTGACCAATTATTTGTGATCGCTTGACGAGAATATACGATACCCACATTCATCCCAATAATGAAGTTCTGCATTACCTTTGACCTAGTACGCCAAACAATACGATTATCAAAATATATATATTTCGTATCAAACGGTCTGTAAATTATCGGAACGATTAAATCTTCTGACAGATGTTTTATATTAGATGATAAAATAAAATCGGCATAGTTCTTTCCAAGATTATATTTATCATTTAATTCTTTTGCAGAATAGGTCGTATCTATGAATTGTTGTAATCGTTCACTTAATATATTAGGCGCATCTGCTAATGCAAAAGAATCGCCCATTGTTACAATACCTGTCGCATTTATTGGCATTAGCTCGTTAATTGAGAAGCCTTTTTCATATTCATCGCGCCAAGTATCGTCTATGGGTACAAAGAAATAGAACGGTGCAGTAGGTGTAATTTCTTTGAAAGATACCGAAGCAAGAGTATTTGTTGTCAAATAGTCGTACTTAGTCTGTCGCTTACCCCAAACACCATAGTGGAATACTTCTGCAAATCCATTCTTCGGTTTCTTGCCCGTCTTGACAAAGATATTTATTGATAC
>CAYTLU010000345.1:0-20710 GCA_964438665.1 uncultured Bacteroides sp. | reverse complement strand
ACCCGCACAGGATGCGATAGCCTCGCTATCTCTATCGGCACATCTCACGGTGCTTACAAGTTCACTCCCGAACAGTGCACCCGCAATGCCGAAGGCCGTCTTGTTCCGCCGCCATTGGCATTCGAAGTGCTTGACGCCGTTATGGAGAAACTCCCCGGATTTCCCATCGTGCTTCATGGATCATCTTCAGTTCCCCAGGAATATGTTGACACTATCAACAAATTCGGAGGCAAACTCCCCGATGCAATCGGTATTCCCGAAGAAGAACTCCGCAAGGCAGCAAAGAGCGCGGTTTGCAAGATCAACATCGACTCTGACAGCCGTCTGGCAATGACCGCTGCTGTTCGTGAGGTGTTTGCAACAAAGCCCGGAGAATTTGATCCGCGCAAATATCTTGGCCCGGCTCGTGAAGAAATGGAACGTCTCTACAAACACAAAATTGTAAACGTTCTCGGCAGTAACGGCAAGGCAGAATAAATCTCGATATAAAAATTCGATAGAAGCAAGGGACTCGGCTGTCAGGCTGAGTCCCTTTGCTATATCTCTTTGTTGAATGTCTGAGACTTGTTCAGGCTATTATGACGAGATAGGTTATGTAGGCGATATAGACTATGGTCAGCAGAGAGCCTTCAATCCGTGTGATTATCCGCGTTTTGTAGAACCATCCGAATATCCAGAAAAGCAGTGATGCGGCAACAAGTATCAGCAGGTCGATGTTGCCGATGTTGCCAAGATGGAGTGGCGTGATTGTAGCAGATGCGCCGAGAACCATGAAAATGTTGAAGATGTTGCTGCCGATGACGTTGCCAATTGCAATGCCCGGCTTCCCTTTTAAGGCTGCAGCAACGGAGGTTGCAAGCTCCGGCAGGGAAGTTCCGCAAGCGACTATGGTCAGGCCGATAACGGCATCGCTGACTCCGAATGCTTTGGCGATATCCGAAGCGCCGCTGACAAACCGGTCGCCGCCGAATATGAGTGCCCCCAGACCGACAATGATTAATAGCAATGCCTTTGCGGTTGGCATTTGAGGAAGCATGGCTACTCCTTTTGCCGCAGGATCGGTTTCCGGTGATGGAGACTGCTTCGCTTGAGAAAAGGTGTAGCGCATGAATATTGCAAAAAACAGTAGTAGTATCAATCCGTTGGCTCGTGTTATGGCCGGTGCGGTTGATGTGCCATTAAGCATGGGTGCGTCTGACATTATGAGGATTACCAGCGATGACAGGATGACTAGTGGAATCTCTTTGGACATTATGCTTTTTGATATTGAAATGGGGCGTACGATTGCCGTTATGCCGATAATAATCAGAATGTTGAAAATGTTGCTTCCCACAACATTGCCGACTGCAAGTTCGCCATTCCCCCCGACTGCGGATATAATGCTGATTGCCAGTTCGGGGGCGGAGGTGCCGAATGCAACAACTGTAAGTCCGACAATCAGATCTGAAATTCCCATCTTGCGTGCTATGGCGGAGGATCCGTCTGTAAGCCAGTTGGCCCCGAAAAGAATCAGAGCCAAACCGCCTATAAGGTATAAAAAGCTTAAAAACATTTGTGTAGAATTGGATTAAAGCAATTATAGACTGTTTGATTTTATATGACCACTTATTATAACGCGCTTGAATGTTTTTTGTTATATTATGCGAGATGAAAAGAGCGCTTGCAGTGGATGTCAGAAAAAATGTGTAACTTTACGGTCAGATAAAGCATGCAGAAATGAAACATGTACTGGTGACCGGTGCCGACGGATTTATCGGCTCTCATTTGACGGAACGGCTTCTCTCCGAAGGTTATAGGGTGAGAGCATTGAGCTATTATAATTCTTTCAATGACTGGGGCTGGCTTAATGATGTCAGGCATCCGGATCTCGAAGTTGTGTGCGGTGATGTCAGAGACCCCAATTTTTGCCGCCATATCTGTCAGGGCATAGACACGGTTTACCATCTTGCGGCGCTGATCGCGATTCCATATAGCTATATCGCCCCCGACAGCTATGTTGACACAAATATAAAAGGCACGCTTAATATGCTTCAGGCCGTACGCGATTGCGGTGTAGGACGCATAGTCGTGACATCGACAAGCGAAGTGTATGGCACGGCTCAGTATGTGCCGATTGACGAAAAACACCCTCGTCAACCGCAGTCGCCGTATTCAGCGACGAAAATCGGCGCAGATGCAATAGCGATGAGCTTTTATAATGCATTCAATCTGCCTGTTGTAATTGCACGGCCATTTAACACTTACGGACCGCGGCAAAGTGCGCGTGCGATTATTCCTACAATTATCACCCAGATAGCCGCCGGGAAAAAAGAAATAAAGGTTGGCGATCTCACTCCTACACGTGATTTCAACTTTGTCAGCGACACCGCCCGCGGATTCATCGCTCTTGGCAATGCCGAGGGAATTGAAGGGCGCGACATAAATATTTGTACCGGAACAGAGGTGACAATGAAGGACACGCTTGATTTGATTGCCGATATAATGGGCGGCGGCGTATCGTATGTAACAGATCCCGAACGTATCCGTCCGGGTAAGAGTGAGGTGTTCCGTCTTTGCGGTGATAATACTCTTATCACGTCACTGACCGCTTGGCGGCCTGATGTTACATTGCGCGAAGGGCTTGAACGGTGCGTTGAATGGTTTACAAAGCCGGAAAATCTGGCAAAATACAAAACGGATATCTATAACCGATGAAACCGATTGTGATCATTGGTGGAGGAGGGCATGCGCAATCGATGGTTGCGATGCTCGAAAGCTCGGTAGAGTTGGCGGGATATGCCGACAACAAGCCTAATGAAGCGATGCCGGTTGAATATCTGGGAATAGATGATGATGTCTTGTCGCGCTTTTCACCGGCGGATTGTGATATCTGTCTTGGCATTGGCTTCGATCCGGGATGCTCGCTGTCAACGCGCAAAAAAATTATCGAAAAATATAAGGATTATCGACATGCCACGCTGATTGCGCCATCTGCATGGATTGCCGGAGAGGCGGCATTGGGCGATGGCAGCGTCGTTATGGCGCGTGCTGTCGTGAACCGTTGCAAAATCGGACGTGATGCAGTGGTCAATACCGGTGCGATCGTAGAGCATGGTTGCAGGATAGGCGACAATGTGTTTGTTGGACCGGGGGCTATAGTGTGCGGTGAAGTGACTTTGGAAAATGATGTGTTTATCGGTGCCGGAGCTATTGTTCGTCAAGGATTGACGATCTCATCGGGCGTCATTGTCGGAATGGGGTCTGTCGTTGTTTCGTCGTTGGATCATCCGGGTGTGTATGCGGGGAATCCGGCTAAAAGAATAAAGTGATGATTAACAGACCACATACGATAATAATAGCCGAGGCCGGAGTCAATCATGGCGGCAGTATGGATCTGGCGTGCAAGTTGATACGTGAGGCTGCCGATGCCGGCGCGGATTATGTGAAATTCCAGACATTCAAGGCCGATCGGTTAGTGTGCCGGACGGCTCAGAGGGCCGACTATCAGAAAAACAATTGTGGCGGTGATGAGACGCAATTCGAGATGCTGCGACGCTATGAACTGACAGCTGACGATTTTGTGTTTTTGTCTGAAGAATGTCGGCGGTGCGGAATAGGCTTCCTTTCATCGGCTTTTGATCCGGAAAGCATCGACATGCTTGCTCCGCTTAATATGGATTATTGGAAGATTCCTTCCGGAGAAATAACCAATCTGCCATACTTGCGGCATATAGCGCGTCAGCATGGGCGATACATCTTGTCAACCGGCATGAGCACAATTGCTGAGATAGAAGCCGCTGTTTCCATTTTGGAATCGGAAGGGATCACACGCGATGACATTACGCTTCTGCATTGCAACACACAATATCCTACTCCAATGGCCGATGTCAATCTCCGTGCGATGGAAAGTCTTCGCTCTTTGAATGCGGCTCATGTGGGATATAGCGACCATACCGTGGGCATCGAGATACCTATCGCAGCAGTGGCTATGGGCGCTGAGATGATAGAAAAGCATTTCACGCTTGACAAACAGTTGTCAGGCCCTGACCATAAAGCATCTCTTGATCCGGCTGAATTAAGAGACATGGTAAAAGCCATAAGAAATGTGGAGATTGCTTTGGGAACTCCCGAAAAGCGGCCGAGCCAAAGCGAACTTCCCAACCGCGATGTGGCCAGGAAAAGCATTGTTGCAGCTTGTGAAATAAAGAAAGGCGAGGTGCTTACGGCCGAAAAACTGACCATAAAGCGTCCGGGGACCGGTCTGTCGCCGATGTTGTGGGATGTTGTGGTCGGAACGGTTGCTTCGCGTGATTTTTTGCCGGAGGAGCTGATCGAATTGTGAAAGTTAATGGTTACACAGTGAAAAGGTTATAGCCGATGGATGAAAAGCTCAATTTGTCGATAAGTCAGCGCCAGCAGACCACACTCGCGCCTATGCAGCTCCAGCTTGTCAGAATGCTTGAGATGAATGCTGCCGAGGCTGAAGATGAAGTGAGGCGTGCTTTGGATGACAATCCTGCGCTTGAAGTCGCAGAAGATTCTCATGCTGATGAGCCGCATGATGAGTTTACGGAAACGGCGGAGCAGCTCCAGATGGCCGACTATCGGTCGGAAGAGGAGATTCCATCCTATCGTCTCGATGTGTCAAACAGAAGTTCGGATGATCCGGTTTATGAGCCTGTGGCGATTGCCGGAGGAGAATCGCTCTATCAGTATCTTTTAAATCAGCTTGCTGAGGATGGGACGTTGACGCAGCGCCAGATGGATATAGCCCGGTTTATAGTTGGAAACATGGATAGCAACGGATATATGGAGCGTACGGTTGGTGCGCTTGTTGACGACTTGGCTATTCAGGAGTCTATGGATGTCAGCCAAGAGGAGGTGAGACGCGTGTGGGATATAGTCCGTTCGCTTGAACCTGCCGGGGTTGGCGCGGTCGATTTGCGAGACAGTCTTTTGCTCCAGTTGCGCCGACGGCCTGACACTCCGGAAATCAGGCTGGCGACAGAAATAATCAGGGACTATTTCGATTTGTTTTCACTGATGCATTTCGACCGCATAGCCTCTCTGACCGGAGTGAGCCGCAGCCGGCTAAAAGAGGCTATGGATGCGATTCGGACTCTGCATCCCAAGCCGGGAGCATTGGTGAGCGGAGATGATGATGAGCGCATGCGGCATATTTCCCCTGATTTTTTCGTGGAAAATGATGGTGAACGTTTATCTCTGACGATGTTGAGCAGAATCCCTCATTTGCAGATTGAACGGTCATTTGCATCTGATACTGAGGTCGGCCAGAAGAAGACGGCGGCCGGAGAGACAGCAGATGCTTTCATACGTCAGAAACGAGATGAGGCATCCACTTTTATCAAGGTGGTTGCGATGCGTAATGAAACGCTCTATCGTGTTATGTCGGCAATAATGCAATGGCAAAGGGAATTTTTTATTACCGGCGACAGGCTAAAATTGCGGCCAATGGTGTTGAAGGATATATCGGCTGTGACCGGTGATGATTTGTCGGTTATCAGCCGTGCAACGGCCGGAAAATATATAGCTACGGCTCAGGGCGTTTATTCCGTGAAGTCTCTCTTCAATGAACATCGGCGAGACAATGAGTCAACATCTTCGGAGGCTGTGTTGGGTCGTATTCGTTCGATTGTTGAGGAAGAGGATAAGGCAAATCCCCTGAGCGATGCTGAAATAACGGAATTATTGAAGAAAGAAGGAATAGATATAGCGCGGCGGACCGTGGCTAAATATCGCGAGCGGCTAGGATTGCCGGTTGGTCGGTTGCGCAGGAAAATATAGAAATCTCATATGGATATATTGACAAAAATATCACAAGTTGTGTCGGCTGTTTTTCATCCATTGCTGATGCCGGCCTATGGAATGGCAATGGCTCTTCAGTGGTCTGAACTACAGGTGCTTCCGTTCCAGACCAAGTTGATGGTCACAATGATAGTTTTTGTACTGACCGGGCTGTTCCCGATGATGATCATCGGCATAATGTCGAGGCTCAGACTGATCAAGAACAGATCGCTTAATGACCGTGGCGACCGCAGATTGCCCTATGCGGCATCTCTGCTGCTATATATAGCAACGATTTGTTATCTTTATCTGGTGTATGCTCCGTGGTTGCTCATCGCATTCATGTGTGGCGGAGCGTTGGCACTGCTGATTGTGCTGATAATCAATAGATGGTGGAAAATCAGTGCGCATGCCACCGCAATTGGAGGTATGGTTGCGCTGACATTGGTGCTCATCTGTCATTTGCCTGAAGACGGAATCCGGCTTTGGCTGTTGATTGCCGTCCTTATGGCATCCGGACTGGTCGGAACAGCCAGGCTCATTCTCCGGCGACACACTCCGGCCCAGATTTATGCCGGTTATGCCAATGGTCTGATTTGTGTGATATTAATGCCGAATCTATAATAAAAATCCCACTTTAAATGAATCCGTTAGTTAGCATTATCATGGGCAGCATCTCCGACCTTCATGTCATGGAGAAGGCTGCGAAATTTTTGGACTCGATGCATGTTCCGTTTGAAATGAATGCTTTGTCGGCTCATCGTACGCCTGCCGAGGTTGAAAAATTTGCGAGAGCTGCCGAGGAACGTGGAATAAAGGTGATTATCGCCGGTGCAGGCATGGCTGCCGCTCTGCCCGGTGTTATTGCAGCCATGACACCTGTTCCTGTGATCGGTGTCCCGATCAGTTCATCGCT
This sequence comes from uncultured Bacteroides sp., assembly GCA_964438665.1. GTDB lineage: Bacteria > Bacteroidota > Bacteroidia > Bacteroidales > Muribaculaceae > Paramuribaculum. The sequence continues at coordinate 14,010 of CAYTLU010000345.1, read as the reverse complement.
TGGCGGTAACGATGCGTTGCTGTCAATCGTGCAGATGCCTCCGGGAATCGCGGTGGCAACTGTCGGAATCGATGGCGGAATGAATGCCGGGGTTTTGGCAACCCAGATACTGGCTTTGAGTGATGCAGAGATCAAAACTCGTTTTGCTGACTATCGCGAAAAACTTGTCGATAAAATAGTCAAGGTCAATGCAGAACTGAAGGAAGTGAAGTATGAGTATAAAACGAATTAAAGCTGTTTTATAAATTTGTGTAGGCATGTCGGTATTTGATTATAAGCGAAGAAAGTCGGCCGAAGTTAATATTGGCGGTATCCCGCTTGGAGGTGACAATCCGGTCAGGGTGCAGTCGATGGCTTCAACTCCGACGCTTGACACAGAAGCGTGTGTAGCGCAAGCCCGCCGGATCATAGAAGCGGGCGCAGAATATCTCCGGTTCACGGCTCAGGGAGTCCGCGAGGCGACGAATCTTGGAGAAATACGCCGCAGACTTCGTGAAGAGGGGTTTATGACTCCTTTGGTCGCTGATATACACTTCAATCCCAAGGCTGCTTTCGAATCGGCGAAGCAGGTTGAGAAAGTCCGCATAAATCCGGGCAATTTTGTCGATCCGGGCCGAACATTCAAAAAAATTGAGTTCACGGATGAAGAATACCGTCAGGAGATTCTGAAGATTGAGGATGCTCTGATCCCATTTATTGAATTATGCCGGCGGCAAGGCACGGCGATACGCATCGGCGTAAATCATGGATCTTTGTCTGATAGGATAATGAGCCGCTATGGTGATACTCCATCCGGAATGGTTGAAAGCGCGATGGAATTTCTGCGGGTTTTTAATAAATGCTCATTCAATGATGTTGTCATTTCGATAAAAGCCTCTAATGTGTCTGTCATGGTTGAAACCGTACGTCGCCTTGTGGTGGCTATGGATGCCGAGGATATGCATTATCCGCTCCATCTGGGAGTGACAGAAGCCGGAGATGGCGAGGATGGCCGTATAAAATCAGCCGTGGGCATAGGAACTCTGCTGGCTGCCGGGATCGGCGACACTATAAGAGTGTCGTTAAGCGAGGAACCTGAATGTGAGATTCCGGTTGCGAAATCAATTGTAAGCTATATCGGTAGTATGGCTGATGCTCCCCATATAGATGGTGAATGTTACGATGGTTATAATCGGGTGAATCCGGAACGGCGTCGGTGTCAGGCTGTCGGACGGTATTTCGCTGATGGAGTTCCTGTTGTTGTGGCTGCGGATTCAGAGATTGAGTATCTTGAAAATGCCCGGCCTGATATATTCACGGACGACAATAATATCAAGTTCCGACAGATTTCCGCGTCTGATGTGTTGAAAGAGATACCGCATCTGTCGGCAGATGAAATCATAGTCCTGTCATCCGATCATGCCAATCCCGCGGCAGAGATGATGGCGGCAATGCATGCGTTTGTCCGTAATGGCGTGGCAAATCCGGTAATACTGCGCAGAACGTATTCCGGCATGACGGAGGATGAAGCCGTTATTCGGGCTTCAATTGATCTGGGCGTCATCTTGATGAATGGTTTTGGCGATGGTGTGATGTTGGATGGAGATGCCATGTCGGCACGGCGGGCGGCGCGTGTGGCGTTCGCCATATTGCAGTCGGCAAGATTGAGGATTTCTCATACCGAATTCATTTCTTGTCCGGGTTGCGGGCGCACCTTGTTTGACCTGCAAAAAACGGTTGCAGAGGTCAAAAAAGCGACGGAACATCTCAAAGGATTGAAAATAGGAGTTATGGGTTGCATAGTGAATGGCCCGGGAGAGATGGCTGATGCCGACTATGGATATGTCGGCGCCGGCATTGGCCGTGTCAGCCTTTATCGAGGCAAGGAATGTGTTGAAAAGAATATTCCTTCAGAAGATGCTGTCAGGCATTTGATTGATCTTATAAAATCCGATGGCCGTTGGAAGTAGATGAAAAATACATGCGCCGCGCTTTGCAACTCGCGGCCAATGGCTGTGGAATGACTTCTCCAAATCCGATGGTCGGTGCTGTCATTGTGTGTGACGGCGAGATCATAGGGGAGGGCTGGCATCGTTGTTTTGGCGGCCCTCATGCCGAAGTGAATGCGGTCAATTCTGTAAAGGATAAGTCGCGTCTGCATCGTTCCACTATGTATGTCACTCTTGAACCGTGTTCTCATTACGGCAAAACTCCTCCGTGTGCCGAATTGTTGTTGTCTGTCGGTATCCCACGTGTGGTTATCGGCTCTCTTGATCCCAATGAAAAAGTGTCCGGGAGGGGGCTGCGGATGCTTCGGGAGAATGGAGTTGAAACGGTGTCGGGAGTGCTTGAAAAAGAGTGTAAGGCGTTGAATGTCAAATTTATGGTTGCGCATACGCTCCGCCGTCCATACGTTTTGCTTAAATGGGCATGCAGCAGCGATGGATTCCTTGACCGCATTCGGGATGCTTCTGCCGGGGCTCAGAAATTCTCAACGCAGATCAGCTCCCAGTCGGTTCATCGGCTGCGCTCTGAATATGACGCGGTCATGGTGGGCGCGAAAACGGTTATGATGGATAATCCGCAGTTGAATGTCCGGCTTTTCCCGGGAAAATCGCCTAAAAAGGTGGTTATTGATCGTCATGGATGTGTTCCATCGGATTCTCGGCTTTTTGAGGAAGGCGAAACGTTGTACTACACATCCGTGCATCGGTCGGATCTTCAAAATGCTACAATACGCAAAATCAGTGCCGATGCAGAAATCGATGTGGTTCTGTCAGATCTGTTTTCATTGGGGATCACTTCGCTGATGGTTGAAGGCGGGGCAACGTTGTTATACTCGTTTTTGAAGTCGGGATTGTGGGATGAGGCGAGGGTAGAGGTCTCTCCCATGTCGCTGGGGAAAGAGGGGCGTTCGTATGTGCAAATTCCGGATGGATTAATCTCGGTTACAAAGATTGACGGCAACAGGATAATCAACGTTAGGCGGCCGACGGCAAATAATGGTTGATTACCGTATGGTGATTGCTTGAAAATCAAAGAGGTATTGTCGGAGCTCCTTAATTTAAGCTGCCATACAAGTTATTTTAACTTTATGGTGGCGTCAGTTAATGAAAATGTTGTTAACTTTGCAAGTTGAAAAATAATGCTTTATGAAAAGAAGATTCCCCCTATATGCCTTTGTCGCTTTTTTTGTAATGGGTATTGTTGTATGCTCATGCAATGATGACGATGAAACAGAGGATTTCCCTATTGATGACCCTGCGGTGAATGCCGTGATGGTCAATTCATTCAGCTTGAAGCCTAATGATGATATTCTGGCCAATCTCGATTCAGTCCATTTCTCGATTGATCTGAACCGGGCTGCTATCTTTAATGCAGACTCGCTTCCCAAAGGAACAAAAGTCAATCGGTTGGTGGTAAGCATGTCAACATCTTCCGTAAGCAAGGCGGAAATCACGATGCCTAATGACAAAGGGGCTGATACCATAGTGAATTTCCTGACGAATCCGTCAGATTCAATCAATTTCAGCCGCGGATATGTGAAGCTGCACCTTGAATCGTCCAATGGAGAGGTGAAACGTGACTACACTATATTCGTCAACGTCCATAAGGCTGATCCGGATTTGATGGTGTGGAAAGAGTCGGCCTCTTCTGTGTTGCCAACAACATTCACATCACCTGAAGAACAGCATACAGTGGAATATGACGGCAAGATATTGTGCTTTACCCGGCAGGGAACGGATTTTTGCAAGGCCGAAGCCGTAAATCCGGATGCTGCATCCTGGACCAAGACTTCTGTCGCGCTTCCCTCGGGAGCAAGACTCAGTTCTTTGACGGCTGCTGAGGATGCTCTGTATGTGTTGGATGAAAGCGATGATCTATACTCTTCCGCCGATGGCGGAACAACATGGAGTTCGGTCGGATCTGTGATGAGCCATATATATGGTGTGATGGGCAACGTTGTTGTCGGAGTAAAGAAAGATGGCAGCGTCTATAAGCATGTGACCTATCCCGCATCGGTCGAAAAGGTTGCTGATGCAGCATGTCCCATAGCTGGCACAAGTCAGGGATTGGTGTTCACTACTGAGTGGTCGGAAGATCCGATGCTTATTGTGGCCGGAGGGAAAACAGCTTCTGGAGAAGTAGTCGGCGGATGTTGGGCTTATGACGGTAATGAGTGGTCGTCAATCTCGTTGTCAGAGATGCCGGGTCTTGACGCTCCGGTACTTGTGCCATATTTCGCTTATAAGACAAATGCATATTGGAGAGTGACCCGCCAGTCTGTGCTTCTCGCTTTCGGCGGAATGCTTCAGGACGGACAATCAAACCGCAATGTTTATATATCCTATGATCGCGGAGTGCATTGGGCAAAGGCATCGGATCAGATGCAGTTGCCGGCTCAGTATGCGCCGGGGGCTGATGCTCAGGCCATCGTGTTCAATCAGACATTCACATCCCGGATGTCGGCTTCATGGAAAAAATGCGGAGCATCGGCTATTCCGGCAGGATATGTGCCTGTGGCTTCGGTCGGCAGCCGAGCAACTGCTCCTATAACGGAATGGGATTGTCCATATATCTATGTCTTTGGCGGTGTTTCTCCGACGGGGACGCTTTCCAATCAGATTTGGCGCGGTGTGATCAACCGGCTTCAGTTTAAGCCGCTCCAGTAATCAGGATAAAGAGAATCCAAGGACGCATGTCAAAACGTATAAAGATATTTCTCATAGTTGCCGCAGCCTTTTTTTCGGTTGTGCCGGCAGTCTCGGCTCAAGAGATTGTCGAGAGCTATAAGTTTGACATCGGTGCCGGAATCGGCATGAGCGGCTATCTTGGAGATGCTAATGAAAGCAATTTACTCAAACATCCCGGCATTGCGGCGAACGCCGGCGTGCGCTATCTGTTCAACAGTCGGTTTGCAGCCAAAGCCCAATTGGATTTCGCCACAATAAGTGGCAATACGGGCGAATTTGAAAATGCCCTTCCCGGCGGAACTCAATATGATTTCAAGTCATCGGTTTATGATCTGATGATCAAAGGAGAGGCCAACTTTTTTGCTTATGGAATGGGAGAGACATACAAGCGTCTCCGCCGATGGACACCCTATGTTGCGCTTGGCGTTGGGGTGACTATGGCATCATCGGCCGGCAACACTTCCGCGGCATTTAGCGTCCCGATGGGTGTCGGCGTGAAATTCAAACTTTCGCAGAGACTTAATCTCAACGCCGAATTTACTATGACAAAAGTGTTTGGCGACCAGATTGACAGTAAGGAATTGACGGATCTATATCAGATAAAAAGCTCGTTTCTTAAAAACACAGACTGGTATTCGACCTTGTCTGTCGGGATAAGTTATGAGTTCGGTCCACGGTGTGTCACATGCAACCGAATAGATTAGATACGGCGAATAGAATAAGTTATAATCCGATCAAAAATATGACCATCACATCCGCAATGAACCAGCAAATCGAACAGATTGACATGTCACGGCTCCCACGTCACATCGCTATTATTATGGATGGAAACGGACGCTGGGCCAAACAGCGCGGCAATCTGCGCAGCAGCGGTCATGTGGCCGGTGTCACTTCGGTCAGAAATGTGATAGAGGCTGCAAGTCATATAGGGATTGAATATCTGACGCTCTATGCTTTTTCAACGGAGAATTGGAATCGTCCGAAAGAAGAAGTCGATATGCTTCTGGATTTGATTGTCACCGCACTTGCCGATGAAACGAAGAATCTGGTTGCAAACAACGTCCGGCTGTGGATGATTGGAGACAAAGCACATCTTCCGGAGAGATCGCGGCGTAGTCTGGAGGAAAGCATTGAAGCCACTTCGCATTGCACCGGTTTGCAGGTGAATCTGGCAATAAGCTATTCTTCCCACTGGGAAATAGCCGAGGCTGTGCGCAAAATTGCCGCAAAGGTTGCCGATGGGACGATGAAAGCCGAAGATATCACGGCAAAAACCGTCAGCGAGCATCTGACCACTGCCGGAATGCCGGATCCGGATATGCTGATACGCACCGGCGGAGATGAGCGGATCAGTAATTTCCTGCTTTGGCAGATAGCTTATTCCGAACTCTGTTTCACCGACATTTTCTGGCCTGATTTCGATGGCGAAAGTCTGTATCGGGCAATCATAGAATATCAGAAGAGGGAACGTCGTTTCGGCATGACCTCCGAACAAATCAAGAACAAAAAATAGTGCTTATAGAATATTATGCGTAAAAAGTTGCTGTTCATCATAATGTGTGTGCTTTCGGCTGCGGCCGGAAGCGTTGCTGCACAGACTCCTGCTGATACTGTTTTCACTCCTGCGGTGATCTTCACCGGCATCCCTAACACCTATGAGATTGCCGATATAAAAGTGGAAGGAGCAGAAAATTATGAGGATTATCTCATAATCGGGTGGTTCGGATTGAAAAAAGGCGATATTGTCGATATTCCGGGGTCAGAGCTGACGGCAGCAGCCAAACGCCTTTGGCGTCAGACGTTGTTCAGCAATGTCCAGATTGCGGTTGATAAAATTGCCGGCGACAAGGCATGGATCACGTTGAAACTGCGTCAACAGCCGCGCATATCGGAAGTCAACTACTACGGTATCAAAAAAGGTGAGCGAGATGACCTTAGAGAGCGTTTGAACGGCCTTCAGAAAGGCAATCAGATAACGCAGAATATTGTCAACCGCGCCGAGGTGATTGTTAAGAAATATTTCTCTGAGAAAGGTTTCGGCAATGCCGATGTGAAAATAACATTGCGTGAAGATTTGTCGGCCAAGAATGAAATGATTGTTGATATTAACGTCAATAAAAATTCCAAAGTCAAGGTCCACAAGATTTACATTGATGGAAATGAAGTGATGAGCGACAATGCCGTTCAGCGTGTAATGAAGAAAACCAACGAAAAAGGCAAGCTCTTGAACCTTTTCAAGCAGAAGAAGTTTGTTATGTCGGACTATCGCGATGATTTGAAGCGAATAATCAGTAAATATAACGAAAAAGGCTACCGTGATGCGAAAATCATATCTGACAGTGTCGTGCAATATGACGATAACAATGTTGATGTATATATCAATCTTGAAGAAGGCAAGAAATATTATATAAATGATATAACTTGGGTTGGCAACACGGTGTTCCCTACCACTCTTCTCAATGACATTCTCGGCATCAGCAAGGGGGATGTATATAACCAGAAACTTCTTAATAAGCGCACTAACGAAGATGACGATGCTGTTGCCAATCTGTATATGAACCGCGGATATCTGTTCTATAACCTTGTCCCGATTGAGCAGAATGTGCGTGGCGACTCGATTGATCTGGAAATGCGAATGATTGAGGGCCCGCAGGCTAAAATCAACAATATAGTCATCAACGGCAACGACCGTCTTTATGAAAAGGTGATCCGCCGCGAGTTGCGTGTCAAGCCGGGAGAACTGTTCAATAAGGATGACCTTATGCGTTCGGCTCGTGAAATTGCCCAGACAGGTCATTTCGATCCTGAGAATATGGATATACGTCCCGAACCGAATGAAGAAAACGGAACTGTCGATATCATATTCGATCTGACATCGAAAGCCAATGACCAGGTGGAGTTTTCGCTCGGCTGGGGACAGACAGGCGTAATCGGCAAACTTGCTTTGAAGTTCACCAACTTCTCAATCAAGAATCTCTTTCATCCGAGTTCATACAAAGGTCTGATTCCACAGGGCGAGGGACAGACATTCACGATTTCCGCGCAGACCAATGCACGCTACTACCAGTCCTACTCGATTTCATTCCTTGATCCTTGGTTCGGTGGCAAGCGTCCCAACAGTCTCTCCGTTTCGGCATATTATAGCCGTCAGACCGGTGTGAATTCTTCCTATTATAATTCCAATTGGTCTAATCCGTGGCTGTATAACGGTTTTGGCTACGGAAACTCCTATGGTTATGGATCAGACTATTATCAGAATAGCATCAACAATGCCTACGACCCCAATAAGGTGCTTCAGATGGTTGGCGTGACAGTCGGATTTGGAAAGCGTCTGAGCTGGCCTGACGACTACTTTACATTCCAGACTGATCTTTCCTACAATTGGTATTATCTGAAAAATTGGGAGTACCTTTATTATATGAACAACGGTACGTCGAATTCGCTTGTGCTTGGGTTGACGCTTGCCCGAAATTCAATTGACAATCCGCTTTACACTCGTCGCGGCTCTCAATTCTCACTTAGTCTTCAACTGACTCCGCCGGCATCGCTTTTCGGCAAGAAAGATTGGCAGAAACTCTATGAGGAGAACACAACGGAAAGCAAGAAGCAGCTCTACAATTGGATCGAGTATTGGAAACTCAAATTCAAATCCAGGACATATACTCCGCTGACCGATCCCAATGGAAAATATACGTTAGTGTTGATGACCCGCGCCGACTTCGGTCTGTTGGGAAGTTACAACAAATGGCTGAAGTCTCCGTTTGAGACATTCTATGTAGGAGGTGACGGCATGTCGGGCTCTTATACTTATGCAACCGAAACCATCGGTCTGCGTGGATATGACAACGGCGCATTGACTCCGTGGGGCCGTGAAGGCTATGCTTATGCACGCTTGGGTATGGAACTTCACTTCCCGCTTCTGTTGCAGACGTCAACCACGATATATAGCCTTGCGTTTATTGAAGGCGGTAACGCATGGACAAAGGTGGGCGATTTCAATCCGTTCAATCTTAAGCGGTCGGCCGGCTTCGGTCTGCGCATCTTCCTGCCGATGGTCGGCATGATGGGTATCGACTGGGCCTATGGTTTCGACAAGGTGTTTGGTCAGCGTGGAGGAAGTCACTTCCATTTCATTCTCGGACAGGAATTCTAACCGGTATTGACAAATTTAAACATTTGACAAATTTAAACATTTAAGCTATAAACTTTTCGTTGCTTCTGATGTCAAATAAACAATTGCGATTGTTATAGTTTTTGCATGACGAAAGTTTAAAATCGTATAAATCTAATAAGTTATGAATATCAAGAAAGTTTTTTTAGGATTGGCAGCTATTATAGCATGTGCTTTTGCTGCCGACGCACAGAAGTTTGCATTGGTTGACATGGAATATGTGCTCAGCAATATTTCTTCTTATGAAGTGGCCAACAACCAGCTTGAACAATTGTCACAGCGTTATCAGAAAGAAGTTGAGAATATAGCGCGTGAAGCTGAGACGATGTATAACAACTACAAGTCGCAGATGCCGTTCCTGACCGATGATCAGAAAAAGAAAAACGAAGAAGCCATAGTTGCCAAGGAGAAAGAGGCGGCTGAATTGCGCAGTAAGTATTTCGGTCCGGAAGGAGAGCTTTATAAGAAACGTCAGACTTTGATGAAGCCCATTCAGGAGGAAGTTTATAATGCAGTTAAGAAAGTGGCGGAAGAGAAAGGATATATGTGCATTTTCGACCGTGCATCGGCTGCCGACATCATTTTTGCCTCGCCGCGCATCGATGTTTCTAATGAGGTGCTTGCCAAGTTAGGTTATTCAAAATAAAACCGCTATATTTGCGGACGGTTTCAAAACCGCGAATATTAAAACAAATAAAATTTAAATAGAGAAATGATCAAGAAATTTTTGCTCGCAATAATGATTGCGCTTCCCACCATGACTTTCGCTCAGAAATTCGGCATGGTTGACACTAACTCTCTTATTCAGGCTCTTCCCGAAGTGAAGGAAGTTCAGACACAGCTTGAGGCTTCGGCTAAGAAATATGACGAAGAAGGCAAGAGACTTCAGGAAGAGTACCAGAAGAAAATCCAGGAGATTCAGACTATGGATGAAAAGACAACCCCCGAAGTTATCCAGAAACGTCGCGTGGAAGAGATTCAGGCCTTGGAGACAAAGATTCAGGAATTTCAGGTGACAGTGCGTCAGGATCTTCAGCGTCAGCAGGAACAGCTCATGCAGCCTATCCAGAAGAAGATTATGGATGCAATCCAGAGTGTGGGAACTGAAGGCAGCTATACTATGGTTTTCGAAAAAGGTATCTCGCTTTTCAACGGAAAGGATGTGATTGATGTCACCGCTCAGGTTAAAGCTAAGCTTGGCGTGAAATAATTGCCTTTGACTGACTATGATTAAACGACTTTTCATTGCATTGTTCATCGCCGCGCCGCTCTGCGTTTTCGCTCAGAAGTTCGGTGTGATTGATACGGACTCACTGGTTGCCTCGCTGCCGGAGGTGAAACAGATTGAGCTCCAGCTGGAGACATACAGCGGCCAGTATGAGGCTGATTTTAAGTCTCTCAAAGATGAGATGAACAAGAAATATGCGGAATTGCAGAAACTTCCGGCTGGCATGCCGGAGGAAATTGTCAAGCGGCGTGTGGCTGAAATCCAGGAAATAGATCAGAAAATCGACAGTTTCCGTCAGACTGCGGCAATTGACTTGAAGAACCACGAGGATGCTTTGATGAATCCGGTGAGGGCGCGCGTCTCGGAAGCCATTCGGCAGGTTGGCGATGAGGGGAATTTCATAATGATTTTTGAAAACACCGCGCCGGTTTATGTCCGCGGCGATGTTGTCGATGTGACCTCCCTTGTTATGGATAAGTTGAGAGCAATGGATAGCCGGCAGTAATAGTTAATCATTAAAACAACATCATATCGGCTCGTTTCCTTAGCGAAATGAGCCGATTTTTCGTAAAATTATGCCGTTGCTGTTGTTTTGTAAGCTAAAAACCGTATCTTTGTAGCGTTTTGTAAAATTTTCACAAATTTAATATGAAAAAAGTATTTAAAAATTTATTTGCGCTTGCATTTTGCTCCTCTCTCGCTCTAGGTTTCGCGGCTTGTTCCGAAGAAGATACCGACCATTCTTCTCCGGAACCCGGTCTGCCCGATCCGGGTGTTACGACCGACATGATCGTAGAGGGTTACTATAAAGGCAATATCTATGAAACCAACACCGGAAATCTTTGGATCAACTTCCTCTCAAAAGATCTTGTATGGGATGCTGATGAAGAAGACTACACCGGGAACGGTGAACTTGTGTGCATTGATCTGAACACGGTTATTGCAGAAAATCCTGACCATGCAGAGTTGGCTCCGGGAACTTATACAGGAGCTGATGACCACGCTGAGTTTACGATGAACATAGACTATGGCGATTCATTTGTTTTTTTCTATTCCGGCACATCGGTCACCGAACGGCAGGTTGTAGGCGGCACGGTGAATGTGTCAAAAAGCGGGGCTAACACCGTGATTGATGCAGCGCTTGAATTGGAAAACGGAGAGACATACGATTTTGAATACACCGGACCTATCACGTTCTACAATCGTTCCGGCGAAGGGCAGATGAGTAATCTAACGGCGGATATCAACGTCACCGATTTGACTCAGGGATTGGTGATGTACGGCGGCGCTGCTTTTACTGAGACGTCAGACTATTACATGGTCGTACTAGCCGGTGCGGATTTCGATCTGGAAACCAACTATGGCAGCGCGCCTTCTTTGAATTTCGGGCTGAATGTCACCCCCGGCTCAAATAGCGGAATCCCGACAGGCACCTATTCGCTTATAAATGCGATGGAGGCTGATGACTATGATGTCAACACTGCATTAAGCGGTGTTTACGAACCGGACTATGGCGGTTTCTTTGGCACGTGGTATTATGCTGTCGCTGATGCACTTGAGGCAGCAATGCAGACCGGAACGGTGAAGGTGGTCAATAATGGAAATAACAATTATGAATTCACATTTGAGCTGAAGGACGGTTACGGACATAGTGTCAAGGGTTCTTACAGTGGCAATGTGCTTTTTGCAGACGCTTCTTGATAGATAGAAACATAAAGCGAACGGAAGATAGGCAATTATCCATGATAATTGTCTATCTTTGCATTTATGAAAACGCAACTTTCAATAACCGGGCCGATTGGGGTCTTTGACTCCGGATATGGCGGACTGACGATACTGAAAGAAATACGCAACCGTCTGCCACAGTATGATTATATCTATCTGGGCGACAATGCTCGCGCGCCTTATGGCCCGCGCTCGTTTGATGTGGTCTATAACTTCACATTGCAATCCGTGCGTTTCCTTTTCGCTCAGGGGTGTCCGCTGGTGATACTGGCCTGCAACACGGCCTCGGCAAAAGCGCTCCGCTCGATTCAGCAGAATGATTTGCCCGAAATCGACCCATCGCGCCGTGTGCTCGGGGTGATACGCCCTACGGTTGAACATCTTGGCGAAATCAGCAAATCCGGTCATATCGGAGTGTTGGGAACATGCGGCACAGTCCGCTCGCGGAGCTATGACATGGAGATTGCCAAGCTGTATCCGCAATTCACGGTCAATTCGCAGGCTTGTCCCATGTTGGTCCCGATTGTGGAAAACCATGAGTCGGACAGTCCGGGCGCGGATTATTTCGTTGACAAATATGTCAAAGCGTTGTTTGATGCGCGTTCGGATATTGATACGGTTCTTTTGGCGTGCACTCATTTCCCAATTCTGTACGACAAGATCCGCCGGGCTGTTCCGGATAATGCCCGCGTTGTCTGTCAGGGCGAGATCGTGGCGGAGAGCCTGGCAGACTATCTTCATCGCCATCCGGAGATGGAGCGGCGGCTTCAGCGCGGATCGGAATGCCGGTTCCTGACAACGGAGAACCCCGAATCTTTCTCATCGCTCGCGCGTATTTTCCTTGAGGAGCATGTAGAGGTCAACCATGTTGATTTGTGACCCCAAGACATACAAGTAAGACACATTTTTTAATACAAACATATTCCTAAATTAAATTGTATAGAAATGAGACTTGACGGACGGAGACGAAGCTCAAATGTTGATGACCGGCGCGGACGTTCCGGCATGGGTGGCCGACTCGTGGGCGGAGGAATTGTCGGTGTGATTATTGCGATTGCAGCCGCTTTTTTCGGCGGTGATATCGGATCTATTCTCGGACAGCTTGGCGGCAGCGGATTGGGTAGCGCATTGGACGGTCAGCAGACTGTTCAGGAATATACCCCGACTGCTGAGGAAGAGGAGCTTGCTGTGTTCTCTGAGAAAATATTTGCCGGTACGGAGGATGTGTGGTCTGAATTATTCCGCCAGAGTGATCTGGAATATGAATCGCCCAAACTGGTGCTTTATAGCGGAGCAACCGAAAGCGGCTGCGGCAATGCAGATGCTTCGGTAGGTCCGTTCTACTGTTCGGCAGACGAATCTGTTTATATTGACCTCTCGTTTTTTCAGAATATGCGCCGTGATCTTGGCGCGGACGGCGACTTTGCCTATGCTTATGTCATAGCCCATGAAGTGGGACACCACGTCCAGCATCTTTTGGGAACGCTTGAGCAGACCCATGCACAAATGCAGCGGATGCCGCAGGCGCAGGCAAACAGGCTGAGCGTTGCGCTTGAACTTCAGGCTGATTTCTATGCCGGAGTGTGGGCCTATCATGACAACCGTATGTTTGGTTCTCTGGAGCCGGGCGATGTTGAGGAAGCTCTGAATGCCGCTCAAAAGATTGGCGATGACTATCTACAGAAAAAAGCGCGGGGATATGCTGTTCCGGAAACATTCAATCATGGCACCTCGGCACAGCGTTCCCATTGGCTGAATCTCGGATTGAAAACCGGTGATCCCTCAAAAGGCGACACTTTTTCGGCCATATAGTTTCCGGATGATTGCTTCTCTCCGATCACGATATGCCGGACCGTCATTCATATCCGCTTTCTGTTGTCTTATTCTGGATAAGACGCTTGTTGCTCGCTGCTGTTCTGACACTTGCTGCGGATACGGCGTTTGCGGCCGAAGGGAAGTTGCTGTGGAAGAATATCTCGGTTGATGGCCGCAAGATGACGGTGTTCACAACGTTTGTCGATTCCCGCGGCATGATGTGGATCGGATGCAATGGCGGTTTGTATAGCTATGACGGCTTTGACACATATCCGGTTGAGGACTATGATCTGACAAACTCGCAGATTTATGCGATTGTAGAGCGCGATGGCCGGCTTTTCATCGGTTCCAATAATGGTGTGATCATTTATGATCTGACCACATGCCGGGCATCACGT
>CAYTLU010000344.1:0-7611 GCA_964438665.1 uncultured Bacteroides sp. | reverse complement strand
CTGAAACGTATTTTGCCGATCAGATACATTCCGAGCAGAATGAACAGCACAATCCATATTGAAATGAATATTTCACGGTCAAGAATGCCCCATCCATACGCAAGATCCACAACCGAAAGGAATTTCAGTGACAGAATCAGTTCGAGGAAGCCCAGCACGACCTTCACCGAATTGAGCCATCCGCCGGACTTTGGCATTCCTTTAAGCCATGACGGAAATATCGCAAACAGAGTGAACGGAATAGCGAGAGCCAGAGCAAATGCCCCCATGCCGACTGCCGGGCCTATGATATTGCCCTGAGTGGCGGCTTCCACAAGCAATGTCCCGATCAGAGGCCCGGTGCATGAGAATGACACCAGAACCAAGGTGAATGCCATGAAAAACATACTTATTATGCCTGTGGTGCGTTCGGCCTTGCTATCAACCGAATTGCTCCATTTTGACGGCAGCTTGATGTCGAATGCCCCGAAAAACGAGATCGCGAAGATGACGAGGATTGCAAAGAATATCAAATTGAATACGGCATTCGTGGCAAGTTCGTTAAGCTTTCCGGCATCGAACACCACAGTTACTATTATGCCCAGAGCCAGATATATGAAAATTATTGCAAAACCATATAGCATGGCATCGAGGATGGACCGACGGCGGGATGATGTTCGCTTAAGGAAGAAGCTGACCGTCAGCGGAATCATAGGCCAAACACAAGGGGTAAGTAATGCCAGGAGACCGCCGATGAAACCCCATATAAAGATATACCACCAGTCTGCATTCACAGCCGTATCAGCCTTGACATCAACAGGCTCCCACCATTTATTTTTGTCAAACGATGATTCAATGTCCGTTGTAGTTTTTCGCTCCGTGTTTGCCGGCTTTGATCCTACTGCATCGGCTTTGGTCACATCTGCTCCGGAGATACCGGCTTCATTATATGCAACGCCGAACGGCACTTTCTGCGGCGTGCTGCAACTGACATCATTACACGCCATGTTCCTTATCAGACCATCAATCTTACATCCCTTGCTGCCATCGGTGAGCCGGAATTGCTGTGTGAACGTCACAGTCCCTTCCCAATAGCCAAGATTCATGGAAAACATTTTATCCATCACAACCGTTGGCTTGACTGACGGAATCGGGTCGCCGACAAGCGTGCAGCCCGACAATTCCTTAAATTCTATTGATGTTGGGGTCGGCCCGCCTTCAGGAATATCGGTGGAATACATGTGCCATCCATCGGTTATCCGGGCTGTGAATTCAACAATTCCTTCATCTGCCGATGTCATGTGGATTTCCGAACTCCATGTGACCGGGGTCTGTCCGTTTGCCAAAAATGACAGGCATCCGACCAATACTGCTAAAAATGCAACGTGAAATTTCATTGATTTGTGTATCTGCTGGTTATTGAATCTTTTTAGAAAATTTTTCAACGGCGGGAGCCGAACAAGTAACGTCATTGCATGACATGAACGACACCGATCCGGCTATCCGGGCGACCTTTCGGTCTGTCACCTTAAACTTGCGTCTGAATGTCACCCGCTTTTCCCAGCAAGACAGAGTCATATCAAACATTGAATCATGATATTTTTGCGGTTGGACAGATGGGGTCAGCTTTCCTATGAAACTGATGCCCTGACAGGCGGAAAAATCAAACGTTGTCGGTTTCGGGCCATTTTTAGGCAGAGACGTTCCATACAGATGCCAACCGTCGGAAATAATTGCAGTCAGGATCATCTCCCCTTCTGTTGCGGAGATCATTTTATAATTGACACGCCATTTGACCGGATTCGGCGAAGACTGGGAATGACATATCATTCCGGACACTAGCATCATCACGGCCACAAAGCAACTTCTTATAATATTTCTCATAATCTTATTTTTTCTGCAAAATTAGCAATTTATCGCCAAACATTGGCGTTTTCACAATTTTTACCTAATAACTAAAAACCAAGAGCCTCCATTTCAAAAAAAATCACTAACTTTGCATGAAATTTTCTAATTTAAGAACCATACCGAATGAAGGAACGCAAGAAAGTTCTATACATTTCTCAGGAAATATCGCCATATCTACCGGAAACTCCCATGTCGCTAGCCGGCAGGAATTTACCACAAAACACTCAGGATAATGGCTATGAAGTCAGGACGTTTATGCCAAAATACGGTTCTATTAACGAACGCCGCAATCAGTTGCATGAAGTGATCCGGCTGTCCGGACTGAATGTGATAATCGATGACACCGACCATCCGTTGATTATCAAGGTTGCCACATTGCAGCCTTCCCGCATGCAAGTCTATTTTATAGACAACGATGACTATTTCCAGTATTCTCCTGACAAGACCTTGGAAATCGTGTCATCGCCACAGGACAATGATGAACGGATTATGTTTTTCGCACGAGGCGTAATTGAGACTGTAAGAAAACTCAGATGGAATCCCGCCATTGTGCATTGTCTGGGATGGACTTCTGCATTGGTTCCACTCTATATCAAGAGATTGTTTTCAGATGATCCGACTTTTGCGGAATCAAAAATAGTGTATGCCCTCAGGGAAGAATCTTTCAGCGGATCGCTTGACAGCAGATTTGCTGAAAAATTAAAAATGAGCCAGATAGCAGATGAAGATATCAAGACAATTGCCGATGCGCCTGTCGGATTTATCGAACTCAACAAGCTTGCAATTGACCACAGCGATGCGATTGTCATATCGACCGGAAACATCGCGCCGGAACTTGTTGAGTATGCACGGCTGTCAGGGAAACCCATTCTGGAATCTAATCCTGATGAATCGCAATTCCTGAATGACTATTCCTCATTCTACGAAAGCCTGATTGAATAATACAAGCCGTCTGATCACAATAATCACCAGATCATGAACATTCACAGAATTATAATAGCATCTGCTATCTTTGCAACACTTGGGTTCACTGCGTGTGATGACAATGTGACCACACTCGGAAGTTCGCTGATAGAGGATGAAACTGCGGTAGTCATCGACTCATCATTTACCATAACAGGACATTCGGTTGAGAACAACGATCTGCAATCGCGAACCAGCGCACAAATACTCGGAGCGCTTTCCGCCAAGGAATATGGCTCGTTCTCATCCGACTTTGTGGCGCAGTTTATGCCATCACTCCAGCTTGACACAGTAGGCGTTTCTTTGTCTGACATTGATTCCATAAAGCTGGTCATGACGTTTAATGCAGGCAGTCTGACAGGCGATTCAATCGTGCCTATGGGATTCAAAGTCTATCCTCTGACAGCGCAACTTCCCTCTCCTATCTACAGCGATTTCGATCCGTCAGGCTACTATGACGAAAGCAATTGCTGGACTCCGGGCAATCAGATATATACAGGCAATGCGCTCTACGATGACTCTATAAGCACAACCGTGCGCACGCGCTCGGTGGCCGTAAAACTCCCCAAGGATTTTGCTGTCAGCTTCTTTAAAGAATACATTGAGCATCCCGAAACATTTGCCACCCCCCAGCGTTTCACGCAGTTCTTCCCGGGGCTATATGTCAAGAACACATTCGGGTCCGGCCGAGTGATCAACTTCAGCCAGACAAATATCAAATTGTTCTATCGCCGTCACGCAAAAGTCACAAAAAACGATGTTGAGCGAGACACAGTCTATAATGTCTCCAAAACATACATGGCTGTGACGCCGGAGGTTGTATCAAACAACATCATAAACATGCAGATCAGCCCATCGTTGATCGGAAAGATAACAAACGGAGATGTCTTGCTCGTTGCTCCTGCAAGCTACGATGCCGAACTTGAATTCCCGACCAATGAGATCATAGCCAAATACAAGGCGCAGGGAGGAGATATGTCAGTCATCAACACGCTTACATTCTCTTTGCCTGTTGAAAAAATAGATAATGCCTACGGCATCAACCCGCCCAAAAACGTGCTTCTGATTCTGTCAAAAGACAAAGACGAGTTTTTTGCCAAAAACAAGATACCGGACGACAAGACCTCTTTTCTGGCAACATACAACGAGATTACGAAACGCTACGAATTCTCCGGGTTGCGCCAATATCTTCTTGACATGCTAGCCAAAGGCTCTTTGGAGGTTGAAGACTACACGTTTACAGTCACTCCGGTGGATGTCATCTACGAACAGAACGCATCAAGCAACTACTATTATTATGAGCAGACTCAGGCCTACATTTCAGGAGTCATTCCATACGTATCCGGCCCATCGATGTGTAAATTATCATTGGATAAAGCAAAAATCAAGTTTACTTATAGCAAACAATCGATAAAAAATTAGTATCTTTGCACCGCAATTTGATGCAACGCCAGCCGCAATAGCTCAGTCGGTAGAGCATTTCATTCGTAACGAAAAGGTCGTGGGTTCGAGTCCCACTCGCGGCTCAAAAACAAATCTGTCAGTCATTTGATCGGCAGATTTGTTTTTATTTGGCACTATCGGCGGTTTTTGCGGCGGCGCGCCTGCAGCTTTTTCTTACATGATTTTGATTTCCGTTTTGCTCTGACAGCGATGTCAACCGAAGATGACGGTTCTTCTTCGCCGCCGTCAGCTGCATCTTCTTCATCGGATGACACTTCTGCATCTGTTGTTGAATCAATGGCCTCCCGAATATCTTCACTACATTCCAGCCGCACACTATCATCTCCACCGTCAAGGGTCGTTTCGCTCTCCGGAGATAAAGTATCGCTATTCATCTCCGAAGAAGTCGCTTCGTCATTGCCGCCGCACTCACGGTCAATCTGATCCATGACCAGCACCATTATAGCATCAGCCACTGCATTGCCTATCGGCGTATGCGTGCGATTCATCCCATACTCTATGATTGCTGCCGTCAGGCGATTGCGCACTGCTTTTGAACGGATATAGCTCATGGCCGTCATCCAAGAGCGGTGGAACGTGAATTGTGTCCGGTAAAAATCATTCTTTTTCATAATAAATTAATGGTTTAGAGTTTATATTTACTGCAAATTTAAGATGCCGCCAACCACCTTTGGTGCAAATCCACACATTTGTGAAAACGACTGAAATTATTTCGCGCCGTGTAATAAGATTGAATAATTGTTAAAATATTTTTTTGTGGAAATAAAAATTAATTATAAATTTGCGATGTGGTGTTTGCAAGAGAGCATAACACCTCACCCTCAGAAGCGGTCAGCGACCGGTAGGGAGGGCTAATACATAACGAAAAGGCGTTTATCCAACGCTGTCTTCTACTGTCAGAAACCTGAGAAATTTCGAGATAGAGTTAGAAGGTAGTGCAGCTGGAAACGCTCAGGGTAGATTATTTTTATCCTAATGGCGAATCGTAGCGATACGACTTGTCATTGGAAGATAATATATAATCTAAACGTGGGCTGACCGACTGCTTATCCCAACTCTATGGGCAGTCTCAGGGCCTCTGACAGTGGGAAAAGCAGGATTGAGCTTGCCCACGTCTTTTATTTTTATTGTTTTTTGCCGACTTCGGGTAGCTATAGGCACAAATTCATTTCTTATGAGAAAATTATTTTTACTATGCGCCATGCTGACCGGAGTCTTTTTTGCGTCAGCACAAGAACGTGCAGCCGATTCCGACTTTCAAAGCAAAGTAAAAGTCCGTCTCGCTTTTGGCATGAACATTTCCAGCGTAAGTATCAGCGGCGGCAATTCGAGCAGTTCACTGATTGGAGCCAAGGGCGGCGCAATTGCAGACTATGCCTTCAAGGAAAATTGGGGTTTCCGTTCCGGTTTGCTCTTGACAAGCCAAGGCGGCAAATGGGATCAAAGCGTTGATGGCGGCTTTGTATCCTGGAGTCTTAAAGCTACTGAAAACCCCTGGTATTTTGAAATACCGCTCAATGTCTATTACAGTTTTTATTACAAAGACATCACATTCACCGGCTTTACCGGCTTCCCGGTTTCGATAGGAGTTTTTGGCAATCAGAAAATAGAGGATGGCGGCGGCGGAAATGCATCTGTCGGAGATACATCGCGCAGTGTGTTTGAAAATATGAATCGCTTTGCCCTATCATATAACATTGGCGTCGAAGCAACTTGGAAAAAATTCACACTAGGCTTAGAGTATAACCGCCACCTGACAAATGACTATAAAAACGGTGGTTCGGGTCATATACAAGTGTTCTCCATTAACCTCGGATATAATTTTCAATAAAATCGCCCCGATACTCCCCAATACATTCAACACCAAACATCTTTTTATTAAAAATTAAAACAACAATGAAACAATTAAAATTTTTGGGTATGCTTGTCGCATGCCTGACGCTGGCGCTTGGATTTACGGCGTGCAGCGACGATGATGAAGACGAACCCAGTGGAGACAATCTCGTGGAGAGTCTTCAGGGCAACTGGACATTCACAACCATAAAAGTCAAGACTCTGGGGCAGACCGTAGAGATGGATGCTGATGATCTCCGCAACAATTCCGACTATGACCAGTTCTACGATGAGTATCTGACTTTCAGTGGCAATAAGGTCAACGGCAGCCCATATCGTGTAGAAGGCAACAAGATAATGTTGCCGTGGTACGAGGATCTTGGCTGGTGGGCATCAGTGAGCTTCTCCGGGTCAAACATGACTATGTATTATGACTTGAACGTTCAAGATATTGACATGGAAATGTGGATTAATTATACAAGGTCGGGGCGCAGCGCTATGACACCCGCAAGAGCTGATGCTCAAAAGTTGATCTATGAGGCATTAATGGCAGTTAAACAGTAACGCAGGTATCATGAAAATGAATCTCGTTAACAACTGAACTATTTAAATTAATCGACAATGAGGCATATAAAGGAAATATTGACCATAATGGTCATGCTTATAACGCTGACCGCTTATGCCGAAACAGATGGCACAACGATTACCATAAGCTCGAATGTGGCTCTTCCCGTACGTGTCAAACCTAACGGTGGCAGTGCTTTTACTATATCATCGCGCAGTTACACTACATCGAAACGTATAGCCGATGCAGTATTCCACGATGCCAACGGCAATCGCTGTATGTATGATCATCGCACCAATCATTCAGGCGGCAATGTCCACCACTACTACAGGATTACCGGAGTGTATTCATCATCGTCATCATCGTCATCCTCCTACGAGGGCAGCTCATCAGACATGAGCGGCAATACATCCATAGCCGCCCGCCTGACTGACTTCGGCCGGAATTGGATTCCGGATGATTGTAAAGGACATCCGTATCTTGCATTAGGGTTAGGCATTTCTAAATCCTGCGGCGAGTTTGCGCGTCTGAAATGGACGCACGGCGGATCTATCGGTATGGTTATCAGCGGTTCAATCGGTAAGGATTGGCTTTTTAAAGAAGATTATTGCGATAAGCTTTGCTGGAATGCCGGTGCAGGAGTCAGATTCAGCAACGAAAACAATGAGATTGAATGGAATCTGCTCGTCGGCCGTACGCCTTGGCATCCCGACCCGGCTATAATGATGAACCTCGAATATGCGCACTATTTCGGTGATTCCAAATTCTTTGGCGTATTCGGGAACATAGGCTTTGCCGGTACAAACCTCGACGATGATGATTCCGATGCCAAAGCTTATTTCGACTTCATGGTAGGTGTCGCCATCAAACTCTGGCAGAGATAGCCCAATCGGGGGGGG
>CAYTLU010000343.1:0-5467 GCA_964438665.1 uncultured Bacteroides sp. | reverse complement strand
TCAGCCTTGACAGGCTGACATGCGGCTATGCTTACCTATACAACGGCGTGATACCGTTGGATTCTACTTTTCGAGAGTGCAGATCGAAACGCGGTTCCAGTCGTTTTCTGAGAACATGCTGCCGATGCCTTCGCCAACAGCGGTGATGCGGTCTGCTGCGATGCCATATTTCTTAACAAGAGCAGTCTTGACTGACTCTGCACGTGCAGCAGCGAGTTTCTTGTTGAATTCGAGGTTGCCATCCTGTGAAGCATAACCTTTGACAACTACCTTCGCATCCTTGTGGTTCTTCAGATAGGAAGCAACCATCTCTACGTTAGGCTGCTGGTCAGCTGTGATCTTTGAGCTGCCGACCTTGTAGAAGATGTAGCGTACGCTCTGGAGATTATCGGAAACCTTTTCAACAACTACCGGTTTGCGGTTCTTGCATGCTGCAAGTTCAGCGACAACAGCTGCATTTTCTGCCTTGGCTGCGGCAGCTGCGGCGTTGCAGGCTTCGATTTTTGCACGCAGGCCGTTGAGTTCTGCATTCAGTTTGTCAATTTCAGCCTGATTCTTTGTATCGGCGCAAATGAAACCGGGGCCGAAATGATAGGTCACACCGACAGCGCAGTTAAATGTTGCAAGCTTGCTTGTGTAGGCCACTGATGTTTGCTTGACTTCCGGGAAACCGGAATATATTGAACCGGTCATGTTCCAAGCTATCGATGGCTTAAGCGAAATTGTCAGGTTAGGGTTGACATTGTAATTGAAATTCAGACCATACTTGGTTACCATATAGTTATAGTCTTTGTTACCGGTCTGGTCGGCCTGCTCGTTGGCATAGTCATGACCCCATCCTGCGCCTAACACAGCCTCGATATCAAACTTACGGCCGGTGCAATTGTAGCCGCCGAAAAGATTCATCAAGTTAACGCCTCCATAAAAACCTACATAGGAATTGTCGAACGTTACATGGCGATGCTCGCGTCCGAACCATGATGAGGTGTTTACGCCCCAGTAGCCCTCAAAACCGAATGCAAACACCGGAGTGACCTGTGTCTGGACGTGAAGACCGGCGGTTCCGCGCATATCGCCGAAGAAAGCATGATGTTTTGCAAGCGGGGTGGTTACACCTCCGTCAAGACCTATCGACCAATTGTCGCCGAATGACGGCCACTGATAAGCCTGCTGAGCTTGAGCCGTCAGAATACCGACAGCCGCAAGTGCTGAAAGAATCACTTTTTTCATTTTAATTTTGGTTATAATAAGATATGCTGTAGATTTATCCCGCAAAGATACAAATAATATTTGATATTCATATTTTTATTTTACAGAGATTCCAAATGATGCCGCAGAATCGCCAAAACAAAACACGCCTTGTTTCCGTTATCCTACTAAAAAAGGTTCAATTCATCACTCATGCAATAATATGGGCTTTCAGATCAAACTGTTCGTCATTATATGCGCAATTGCCGCCGGCGCGCTCCACGGCTTATCCGCAAAAGAGATTCCTTCGGCATCGGGAATCGCCGATGCGCTTGACTGCATTGAGAATTATTCCGCCAAAGCGCGCTTCACTGTCAGCATGCCTCAACTTGCCGAAGATGTTATCTATGATGTCAATCTGACTCAGAAAGAGTCGCCGGATGATCCGCTCGGATGCGATTCCTATCTGCTCGACTGGCATCTGACGAGTCACGACACCGGCAGATCCGGCTTCTCGGCATATTTCTGCGGCAATCACTACCGCCATAGCGGTGAGCGGCTTCAGGAATATCATTTGCAGTGGGATTCCATACCGTTCATGCCCGGATTGATCGGCTCGAAGTCGCAGGGTGTCCACCGCTCGGCACAGTTCTACAACATGCTGCCACAGGCAATTGCCACCGAATTGCATAGGATATTGACAGATTCGGCCTACTCGGCCACTCTGCACCCCGATACTCTGGTTTCCGGCATGCACGTTGTCGGCATAAACGCCCGATTGGTCATGGATGGAGTCATCGCATTGGAAGCCGAATATCTTTTCGCGCCACAGACATATCTTCCGCTGCGCATACGTTTCGAAAACAACCCCGGATCAATCAGCGAACAGTCCGTATATATAGATTATCTCGCATCCGACACCAACCCGGTAGATTCCATCTCCGAACCGTGGCTGATCGATCGCTATCCCGATGTGTTCGCCCGCTTCCGCGAGAGCAATTTCAGCATTGAAAATCTTCCCGGCCAACGGCTTCCCGCTTTTGCATTGCCGACCACCACCGGAGAAAGATACACCCGCCGCGCGTCCGATGGATTCCGCGCCCCGACCATAGTGGCGCTCCTTGACGCCACAACCGGATTCACGTCAGATGTGGTCGCCGCTCTCCGCCTGGCAGTTGACCGAATGCCGTTTGAAGCCGACTTGATTATGGCGTTCACTGACAATGTCGCTGACCGCGTGGAAGCAATCGTGGCCCGACCAAGGCCCGGCGAACATCTGCTGACAAGTGCACGCCCGCTGGTCAGCGACTGCGGCGCGGCTT
Source organism: uncultured Bacteroides sp. (assembly GCA_964438665.1). Taxonomy (GTDB): domain Bacteria; phylum Bacteroidota; class Bacteroidia; order Bacteroidales; family Muribaculaceae; genus Paramuribaculum. Next base: position 2,957 of record CAYTLU010000343.1, on the reverse strand, counting down.
CATTGCCGACCATCATACTGGTCCGACCCGACGGAATAGTCCAAAATGTGATCCTCGGATTCAACAAAGACCTCACTTCCGACGTTATACAAAAAATGGCACTCATTGAGTAAGTGCCGAAATAATGTTTCACAAATGTCAAAAAACAACACCTGTTATGCAAACAATCTATTTTAAAGGCACTCAATGTCACACTTATGGCACCTTGCCCGCCGTAGGCGAAGATGCGCCTTGTTTTAATCTGACCGGGGCCGACCTGAACCCTGTCAGATGCAATGACTTCAAGGGCCGTCAGGTGGTTCTTAACATATTTCCGAGTCTTGACACGGATGTTTGCGCCCGATCTGTCCGCCGATTTAATGAAGAAGCGGCATCGCTGCCCCACACAACGGTGATATGCGTATCAATGGATCTGCCCTTCGCAATGTCGCGGTTCTGCACCATTGAAAATATAAAGAACGTCACTTTTGCATCGGCTTTCCGTTCGCCGCTTTTCGGACAGAAATTCGGCGTCCAACTGTCCGATGGGCCTTTGAACGGACTCCTCGCACGCGCCGTCATCATCATTGGCAAGAACCGTAAGGTGCAATATGCCGAACTGGTCAATGAATTAACCGACGAACCCGACTACGATTCCGCTCTGAGCATCCTCAAAGGAAAAGGCTGAAAACACGCCCGGTGCAATCCTTTTTACATCTGTTTTTTCTTTGCCTTGCAAAAAATCCCGAACGGAATGTTGCGGTTACGGAAAAAATATGTAACTTTGCACCGTGAAAATCGAAAGCAACCGATTTTCTTTAAAAATGGTGAGCATAGCTCAGTTGGTTAGAGCGTCGGATTGTGGTTCCGAAGGTCGTGGGTTCGACCCCCACTGTTCACCCCATAAAAAACAGCATCCTGATCGGATGCTGTTTTTGTTATGAAAGCCCTAAAGTCAGTGAGCTACATCAAAGCCGGCCGCGCGGACTGCCTCAATGAGCGCAGAGGAATCGTGCGTACCTTCTACCGTGGCACGACCGGTGGTAAGATTGACATCCACCTGTTCTACTCCCGGCACGGCGGCGATGGCTTTTGTGACCGCAGCCTGACAATGCGGACAGTTCATGCCTTTGATAACGTAAGTTTTCGACATTTCTGTTTGTATTTTTTTACGGTTAGGAATATATCGCTTTATAAATGTCACGATCAGCAGACTGACAAGGATCGCCGAACATACAGTCGCAAAAACGGAGAAAGCGTGTCCTTCATGGCCGGCCATCGAATGCGTATCGGGCAGACTGAACCATTGCGAAGGCAGGAGATAGTCTATGGCAAGCCCGAACGCCATTGCCCCTACCACTATGGATGCAAGATAGATCATTGCCGATTTCCGCCCCATTTCGCGTGAAATCAGAGTAAATGAGGCAAAATTGGCCGCCGGCCCCGCCATGAGAAGCACCAGTGCCGTACCGGGCGACAGCCCTTTCAGCATAAGCGACATGGCAATGGGAATCGAACCTGTTGCGCAGACATACATAGGTATTGCAATGACCAGAACGGCAATCATTGACAGCAACGGATTCTTGCCTAGTATCGAAAAGAAGTCGGCGGGAACATAGACTGTGATTAAAGCGGCGATAATGAGGCCGGCAACGAGCCATCCGCCTATGCTCCCAACCAAGTCGATAAAGCCATAGCGGAGCGCATCGAGGCTTTTATGCCAAATCGATTTGCAGTGCGGTTCCGGATCGGACGCAGAGCATGCGGATGCCGGGGCTTCCGCTGTTTCCGACCGTCCTACGGCAACTCCGCCGAACAAGGCTGTTGTCAGCGCGGCGATCGGACGAATCACGGCGAACGCCGGCCCGAGCAGCGACCATGTAGCGGCTATGCTATCCACCCCGGTCTGCGGTGTGGCTATCAGAAATGATGTCGCGGCGGCTTTTGACGATCCGTTGCGGCGCATGGCGATAGCGGCCGGCAGCACCCCGCAGGAGCAGAGCGGCAATGGGACGCCGGTCATGGCGGCTTTGACAACGGATTTAAAACCGGTGCCCGACAAATGGCGTGCAAACGTGCGCTGAGGAATGAACGCATGCATTAGTCCGGCAATCAAGAAGCCCAACAGAATATAAGGCGACATTTCATTGAGCATGAAAAGCAATGAATTGAGCAATTCCATAGTAATTTCGAATTATAGTATGATATATTTTTCTAACGCTGCAAAATTACTCAATCACTATTGCAACCCGGTGGCGAATTAACCCCCCTGCCCCATAAAACCGCCATAACACGCCGTGCTAACTCATTTTCTTTTCTTTATCGGCTCAAAGATATTCATTTTTCGCAAAAAATCGGCGCATTGTGAGCCAATAAATGCCATATTTTGTGCTTATTTGAGCCGATAGAGGCTGCGACTCCTCCCAAGACCTGCAATGAAATGCCGCATATCGGACAAATAAGGCCACAAAAACGACGTTTAAGCAATTTTAACATCCAACGGAGGTCAGGCACACCATTCACTCCGGGATTTTTTCGTAAGTTTGCTATCATGAATCAATCCATGAAATCCGATTGCAAATCAAACAAAATCATACAACAAACATGAAAACTAAAATCCAAGAGCAATTCAAGTCGCGTTTCGGCGAAGAAGGCATCCTCTACGTAGCCCCCGGACGCTTTAACCTTATAGGCGAACACACCGACTACAACGGCGGCTTCGTCTTCCCCGGCGCGATCGACAAGTTCATCATGGCCGAAATCAAGACTAACGCAACAGACAAAGTGCGCGTATATTCTATCGACATTGACGAATATGCCGAATTCGGACTGAACGAGGAAGATGCCCCTGCTCAACAGTGGGCGCGCTACATCTTCGGCGTTTGCCGCGAGACGATCAAGCGCGGCGGAACAGTCAAAGGATTCGACACCGTGTTTGCCGGCAACGTTCCCCTCGGCGCAGGACTTTCATCGTCGGC
>CAYTLU010000342.1:0-2210 GCA_964438665.1 uncultured Bacteroides sp. | reverse complement strand
GAATCGGTCGCTATCTTTTTGAAAGCTACAGGCTCACGCATTATGTCGGATTTGGTTATCTCCGTGGAAAACCCAGGCTCGGATGACCCCTGAGACCAAGGTTTATTTGACCCTTGAAAATATTTTATTTTTGACCCCTGAAGAGATTGGCCGACGGGGTCAGTTTTAAATTGGTTTATTTGCTTTTTAGAGCTTTGAGCTTACGGACGCTTTCGCCGGCAAGTGTGATGCGGTGAGCGGTGTGGACAATGCGGTCGAGTATCGCGTCTGCCACAGTCGAGTCTCCGATTGCATCGTACCAGTCCAGTTCTGGGAGTTGGGATGTTACGATGATTGATTTGCGTCCGTGACGGTCTTCGATGATTTCCGTCAGGTGTGCACGTTCCTTGGCATCGAGAGGAACTAGAAAGAGGTCATCGAGAATGAGGAGCTGTGTTTTTTCGAGTTTTTTCAACTCAGTCTCGATTGTTCCCTTGTTTTTTGCGATTTTCAGTATGCCCATAAGTTTGGAAGCGTTTGCGTACAAGACGCGCATTCCGGCCTTGCAGGCCTCGTATCCCAGAGCTGTTGCCAAATAGCTTTTTCCGGTACCGGAACAACCGGTGATGAACAGGTTGTCCCCTTTGCGGACAAAATCCAGCGAGGCAAGCCGTTCCATCTGGTTGCGGTCTAGTCCGCGGGGAATGGTATAGTCAATCTGCGCTACCGACGCGTCGTATCTGAAGTTCGCGTTTTTTACCAGGCGCTCGATGTTGCGTGCGGCCCTATAGTCCCATTCTCTAGAGAGCAGCCAGTTCAGGAAGCTGTCAGGTGTCATTGTCTCGGCGAATGTGGCCTGAAGACTTTCGGAGAATGCGGCCGCCATGCCATGCAGGCGCATACGGTGCATGAGATCCATAGAGACGGAGTTACAGTCCTTTTCAGGAGTTATGGGTGTTGTCTTATCGTTTATTTCCATTTTGTACGTTGTTGTTATTGGTTGATTGTTTAATGCTGGCGGCAAAATATTCTTTGCCGCGTATATTTCGGTGGGCCGGTGTCAGACGGTCGGTGCCATCGGCATCAGCCCCCGGCAAATAATCCGCATCGGCTCCGGACTCAAGTATGTCCACCATGTCGCTGACGCTGTAAAGGCGCGCATCCATGGCTGCGGCGCAACCTGATACAAGCCGTTCCTGTCCATACTTTTTCTCAAGCTTCATTATGCCCCGGCAGGCCCTGAAAGCAAGTTCCGGATAACGTCTGTCCTCAATGACCGCTCGCAGATAGTGCAATACCATGTTGTCAATCTGAGCCGCACGTGAAAGCAGTTCTTCAATGTCGCTCTCGCAGCTCCCTTTGCGTCCGGGCAGATTTTGTGACGGTTTTGTGGTATATTCGTACGGTGTGTCGTTGCGATGATGTGTGGTCACATGGGTGAAGCCATAAAAGATATCGATTGTTTCGGTGTCGTAGACCATCTCCACACGTTTTCCCACATATTGCACAGGCACGCTGTAGTGATGCTTGTTCAACGTGACGTAACTGTTACGCTGGACTGTGGCGACAAACCGCTGTCTCATCTGATAGCGGTTCGCCGGCAATGGCCGGAGACTGTCCTTTTCGACATTCTCAAATAGTTGGCGGCGTGATTCCTTACGGCGGGTAAGATTCCGGGCGTTGAATGTTGCGATGGATTTGAGAATGGCTTCGTTGAGCGATTCCAGATTATGGAATACCATTCCCTCAAGGTCTACATACACAGACCGATACATCAGTTTTACCGCATTTTCAACCAGAGCCTTGTCCCTGGGGTGCCGCACACGGGCAGGCACCACGGCACAACCGTAATGCTCGGCAAAGGCCTCGAAGTCGGCATTTATTACCGGCTCGTTGTGGTCGCCGCGCGTGACGGCGGATTTCAGATTGTCCGGTACAATCGCACACGGAACCCCTCCATAAAAATGGATGGCGTTCTCGCATGCCTTGATAAGATCCGCCTTCTTCTGCGACCATACGGCCTCACAGTATGTGTAATGACTGCATGGAAGTATTGCTACAAACACCTCAACCTTTCGCACTTCGGCAGTTGCTTCATCGACTATCTCCAGGCGGTCTCCGGCAAAATCGATATACATCTGGTCCCCGGCGCGATGCTCGACATGGCCTATGGCGTTGGTCTGCAGCATGAACTGCCTGAGTTTCACCCCGAAAGATGCCCTGAGGTATCC
>CAYTLU010000341.1:0-3588 GCA_964438665.1 uncultured Bacteroides sp. | reverse complement strand
CGTATGTGCCGTCGGGGAGTGAAGTTGCGAGTTTTATTTTCTGTTTTTTGTCGGAGAAGTTGACCAGTGCAGCTCCGGCATCTCCGCGGGATACCATTGCAACGCTTTCGTTGTCGGTCATTGAAATTGCTTCGGGCTGTCCGGCCATTGCGTGGCGGAAGCGGTTGGCCGCAACGACTTCCGGATTGAAAAACTCATCATTGCCGCGAGGCCCTACAATGTTGTTGCCCCAGTAGTTTTCTCGGGTGCTTCCGTCCGGCCTGCTGAAGAACAGTGGTGTCGCACCGGAGCGGGCAGTCAGAAATACCCATCCCATGCGGATCTGTTCATCGGAAAGTCCGGCTGATTCGTGGTGGTTGCAATATGTGTCGTGCGATTCAACCCAGCTGACAAGGCTGTCGGGGCGAGCCTTGTGATGCCATGACCGGAGGTCGATGCCGTTGGCAGAGCCTTTTTCAAGGACTTTACGCAGTTCGTTGCCATAGTTGCTGGCAGTGACATCGACAAATTCGGTGTATTCGCGTTCTTTGACGTTGATATCCTGAAGCACTTCGCCATAGATAAAGAGGCTGTCGGGCATAAGTAGCGAAAGCCCTTTGGCTGCTTCGCGGCCTGTGGCTACCGGCCAGAAATTGTTGCGCTCAGCTTTTGCGTCTTTCGGATCGGACGGCAGTCCGATATGTTTGGCCGTGTCGTAGCGGAATCCGCGTGCGCCCAGGTTGATAAGGTCGTTGACGTATTGCAGATAGTAATATTGGAAGTCGGGATTCTCGGTGTTGACATCGGGAAGGCCGCCCATTTCACCTGTTGTACAATGATAGCGGTCGTTCCATTGGGTTATTGGATTGAACCCATTGGCATGGAAAAGATTGTCATGTCCTCCTACAGCCCGATCGAGATCAGGAAGCACGGCGGTGTGGTTGACAGCCGTATGGTTGGGAAGCACATCGACAAGCACGCGGACGCCATATTTCATCGCACTGTCACACATGGATTTGAATTCATCGCGTGTGCCAAGCAGATAGTTGCCTACTTTCCAGTCGATAGGCTGATAGTAGTAATACCATTTACCGGTGATAGAGTCGCCGGGCTGGCTGTAAAGGGCTTTCCCGCCATCTTCGCCAACAAAACATGTGTTGGCCGGGGATGTCTGTACGAAGTCATAGCCGGATTCGGCGATCAATTTCATGTTGTCGGCAATGGTGTTGAAACTCCATGACCATGCGTGGAGGATGACATTGGTGTTTGTGCCGTTGGCTAGGCCATGTCGCGGGGCTGCCGAGACGGATACGGCTGCGATCATGGCAGATGCGGCAATGAGTAATGATTTTTTCATGATGGGTAAGAGTGTATGTAAGTATGATGGGGATAAAATTACATCAAATTTCCCGGTTGGCAAAATCAGTCTCATTAGATAATCGGAAATTGTATCGTGATAGTCGGCGTGTGATAGCAAAAAACCGCATCTTGGAAGGTGCGGCTTCTTTGAATATCTGATTAATTGACTCGTTAATGCGGCGCTGCGTGTTCAGACGTTGAATAGGAAGTGCATGATGTCACCGTCTTGGACTATGTATTCTTTGCCTTCGATGTTCATTTTGCCGGCTGAGCGTACAGCCGCTTCGCTTCCGAACGACACATAGTCGTCATATTTGATCACCTCAGCGCGTATGAAGCCTTTTTCAAAATCGGTGTGAATTATTCCGGCGCATTTCGGGGCTTTGCTTCCGCGCATGAAAGTCCAGGCGCGGACTTCATCTTCTCCGGCAGTGAAGAAGGTCTGCAAGTCGAGCAGGGCGTAGGCAGCGCGGATAAGACGTGACACTCCGGATTCTGTCAGTCCGATTTCTGCAAGGAATTCCTGCCGGTCTTCAAATGTGTCGAGTTCGGCGATCTCAGCCTCGGTCTGAGCTGCAACGATGATGATCTGTGCGCCCTCGTCTTTGACAGCTTCTCGGACGGCATCAACGTATGCATTGCCGGTAGCGGCGGATGCGTCATCCACATTGCAGACGTAGAGCACCGGTTTGTTTGTGAGCAGGAACAGGTCGCGGGCGAAACGCTGCTCATCGGGCGTCTCGATCTCTACAGATCGGGCCGGAAGACCTTTTTGTAGCGCATCCTGATATTTCAGCAACACTTCATATTGCATTTTTGCGACTTTGTCGCCTCCGGTCTGAGCTTGTTTCTGAGTCTTGGCGATGCGGCTTTCTACGGTTTCGAGGTCTTTGATAAGCAGTTCGTAGTCGATGATTTCTTTGTCGCGGACAGGATTTACCGTGCCGTCAACATGGGTGATGTTGTCATCATCAAAGCAGCGGAGCACGTGGATAATGGCATCCGTTTCGCGGATATTTGCCAGAAACTTGTTGCCCAGGCCTTCGCCTTTGCTTGCACCTTTTACCAGTCCTGCGATATCGACTATTTCCACTGTTGCAGGTACGACGCTTCGGGGGTGGCACATCTCGACCAGAGTGTTGAGCCGCTCATCCGGAACGGTGATCACACCTACGTTGGGTTCGATAGTGCAGAACGGAAAGTTGGCTGACTGTGCTTTAGCGTTTGAAAGACAATTAAAAAGAGTGGATTTGCCTACGTTTGGCAATCCGACAATACCGCATTGTAATGCCATGATATATCGTAGAGTTAGATGTTTTTAATTAGCGCATGCAAATTTACAAAAATCCGTTTCTATATGCAAGTTCACTGAATGTCGTTGGATTTTCAGAGGTTCGGGCATCCGTGCGTGAATCTATTTTTTGAGGTCGGATTCGCGCTCGCGGCGGAGACGCTCGCGGCGTTTCAGGGAGAAATGCAGCAGAACGATGACGATAAGCGTAATTCCGATGATTCCGAAATAATACAGATAGTGTCCGTCATACAGTTCGCTTCGGCCTATATATGCCATCACGGCGAGATAGACCATAAGGACGATGGGGATTACTGTGGATTTTTTCAGTCGCATGATTTTCAATCGTGGTATTTATTGTTCCGTATCTGTTGCCGATTCGCTTCCGGGCTCAACAATGTAAGGCGACTGCTCGGGATGGAATCCTCCCTCTGACAGATAGCGATAAATCCTCAGGCATGCGTATGCATCCAATGCGGCATAGTGCTGTTGGGCAGCGGTGAGTTCCGCAGCTTCCCAGTTTGTGAGCCTTTGCCCTTTGGCTATGCGCTCGCCGAAGATTATTGCGTAGATGCGCTGTAGGCTTGCATCGATAATCCCAAAATGGTGGACGTAGTTCTGTAGCTCTACAAATCCATCGGGCCTGAATTCTCCCAGTTTGAGCAATCCATGAAAGTCATCTTTGGTTGACAGCCCGATTTTTTTGACCGATTTCATTTCGAGAAGTTCCCGAAGCGGAGTCAGAAAACCGGTTTTGTTAATTCGGAACAGGAAGCAGGTTTCATCAGTAGAGAGCTGTATAAGCGCAACAGAGTGGGTCTTGCCTTTGCGGAATGACGGACGTGTCTCCGTGTCAAAGCCAACGATCGGTTGTTGCGAAAGAAATCTTATCGCGGAACGTGCATCGGCGGCTGTCTCTATGGTTATGATTTCTCCGGTGAATATGGCTGCCGGCATTT
>CAYTLU010000340.1:0-11004 GCA_964438665.1 uncultured Bacteroides sp. | reverse complement strand
ATTTGTCGAAGTCGTTAGTGGGAATTTCAAAAAATGCAATCATATTTCTTTATTTTGGTTAGTACGTTGCAAAGTTACGATGGCGCGACAGCTCACAATAGTAAAAAACGGACATTGTGGTGACACGTTGACGAAGTCAGGGGGAAAGAGCAAAAAGGAATAGGGTGTAACTCATGGAGCTACACCCGATATTCCTATTTATTGTTATCGTTAGTTATCGATACTTATTTGACTTCCTCGAAATCGACGTCGGTTACGCCATCGCCTTTGCCGGGGTTGGGAGCCTGGCCGGGTTGAGGATTGGCCTGTGCGTTCTGCTGAGCCTGAGCCTGCGCATTGAGAATCTCCTGCTGTGCAGCACCGAAAGCTGTCTCGATCTCCTTAATGGCTGAATCGATCGCATCGATGTTCTGATTCTTGTGGGCTTCTTTCAGCGCGGCAAGAGCCGTTTCGATAGGCGCTTTCTTGTCGGCCGGAATCTTATCGCCGAGTTCGCTGAGCTGCTTTTCCGTCTGGAAGATGATTGCATCGGCCTGATTGAGCTTGTCGATACGTTCTTTTTCCTTAGCATCGGCTGCGGCATTGGCGGCAGCTTCATCTTTCATTCGCTTGATTTCGGCGTCAGTCAGACCGCTTGATGCTTCGATGCGTATGCTCTGCTCTTTGCCGGTGGCTTTATCCTTGGCCGAAACGTTGAGGATGCCGTTGGCATCGATTTCGAATGTCACTTCAATCTGCGGTATGCCACGCGGGGCGGGAGCAATGCCGTCAAGGTGGAATTTGCCGAGAGTCTTGTCGTCTTTTGCCATAGGACGTTCGCCCTGAAGCACGTGGATTTCAACGGAAGGCTGGTTGTCGGCAGCGGTAGAGAATGTCTCGCTCTTGCGGGTCGGGATGGTTGTGTTTGCATCGATGAGTTTGGTCATCACGCCGCCGAGGGTTTCGATGCCTACTGACAGAGGAACAACGTCGAGAAGAAGCACATCTTTGACATCACCAGAGAGGACACCGCCCTGAATGGCTGCACCTACGGCAACTACTTCATCGGGGTTAACGCCCTTTGACGGAGCTTTGCCGAAGAATTTCTCAACCACCTGCTGAATGGCGGGAATACGTGTCGAACCACCTACCAGGATCACTTCATCGATGTCTCCGGCTGACAAACCGGCATCATTAAGAGCTTGTTCGCAGGGTTTGATAGTGGCCTGAATCAGTCTGTCGGCAAGTTGCTCGAATTTTGCGCGGGTAAGGGTTTTTACCAAGTGTTTCGGAATTCCGTTGACCGGCATGATATACGGCAGATTGATTTCTGTGCTTGTGGTGCTTGAAAGTTCGATTTTAGCCTTTTCAGCGGCCTCTTTCAGACGCTGGAGCGCCATCGGGTCTTGACGGAGGTCAACGCCTTCTTCTCTCTGGAACTCATCGGCCAGCCAGTCAATGATCACGTGGTCAAAGTCGTCACCGCCAAGGTGAGTGTCGCCATTAGTCGATTTAACTTCAAACACACCGTCGCCCAATTCAAGGATTGAGATATCGAATGTGCCGCCACCGAGGTCGAACACGGCAATTTTCTGATCCTTGTCGGTCTTGTCCAGACCATAGGCAAGAGCTGCTGCGGTAGGTTCGTTTACAATACGCTTAACGGTCAGACCGGCAATCTCACCGGCTTCCTTAGTGGCTTGACGCTGAGAGTCGTTGAAGTAGGCCGGAACTGTGATGACGGCTTCTGTAACCGATTGTCCGAGGTAGTCTTCAGCTGTTTTCTTCATTTTCTGGAGAATCATGGCTGAAATTTCCTGCGGAGTATATTCACGGCCGTCGATGTCAACGCGCGGAGTGTTGTTTTCGCCGCGTACCACTTTGTAGGGTACACGTTCGATTTCGTTTGTCACATGATCGTAGGTTTCGCCCATGAAACGTTTGATAGAGTATATTGTGCGTTTCGGGTTGGTGATAGCCTGACGTTTGGCGGGGTCTCCCACCTTGCGTTCGCCACCGTCAACGAATGCTACAATCGAAGGAGTGGTGTTGCGTCCCTCACTGTTCGGAATCACAACCGGGTCGTTGCCTTCAAGAACGGCAACGCATGAATTGGTAGTGCCAAGGTCGATACCTATAATTTTTCCCATAATTAAAGAGTTTTTATTATTTTGTTTTTGATTATTCGTTAATTGTTGTCTGTTTCTGTGTCACTATAAAAACAAATTGCGTGCCAAAAAAGTTTATTATGCTTTAATATTTGAATAACCAGCAAGTTAACATCTGCTCACATAACTGCCATCCAACTGCCATTTCGTCAGCCTGCCGAGACTAGTCCATAAAGCAGAAAATCTGGACAGCAAGTTGCAAGGCGAAAAAACAGACGGCATTTGTGATAATTCAGGCCGTTAAAATGCAATGGATGAATGTCGGGGCGGTTGGGAATGTTATGGAAAAATGTTAACTTTGCGATTATAATTATTGTATAATCAGCCATGAACCCTAAGTGCAACAATCTGATCTCCGGAACAGCTATGACTCTCGTGGCTTTGCCGGTATTCGGTGCTGCAAAACAGGAAGCTCCGAAAGCTCCTGTCAAGCAGCCTAATATTGTCTATATCATGACCGATGACCATACGGCGCAGATGATGAGCTGCTATGACCGCCGGCATATCTCAACGCCAAATCTCGACAGGATAGCCGCTGATGGAGTGAGGTTCACTAACAGTTTTGTGGCAAATTCTTTAAGCGGACCTTCGCGGGCATGTATGCTGACCGGCAAGCATAGCCACACCAATGGATTCCGGTCGAATGAGACAGACAGATTTGACGGCTCGCAGCCCACGTTCCCGAAATATCTTCAGAAAGCCGGTTATCAGACAGCCGTTATCGGCAAATGGCATCTACATACGCTCCCTACCGGATTCGATCATTGGGAGATTGTTCCGGGGCAGGGGGATTACTATAATCCTCTGTTTATCCGTCAGCGCGGCGATACGGTTACAGTCCACGGATATCTGACAAATATTATAACGGATAAGTCGATTGACTGGATGGAGAATCAGCGCGACAAAAACAAGCCGTTCTGTCTGCTGATCCATCACAAGGCCATTCATCGCAACTGGCTTGCCGATACGTGCGATCTGGATCTGTATGAGGATCGAGATTTCGTGTTGCCTGACAACTTTTATGACACTTACGATGGCCGCGTTGCCGCGCAGCAGCAGGAAATGTCGATTGCGTCAGCCCACGATATGGATATCGTGTATGACAACAAGATGATCTGGCCCGGAGTCGATACGCGTCTGCGCAAAAGTTATGAAAACATGATTTCGCGCATGGATTCGGCACAGCTTGCCAGGTGGAACGCACACTATGATCCGATAATCAAGAAATTCTATGCTGATTCGCTGTCCGGCAACGAATTGACGGAGTGGAAATATCAGCGCTATATGAAAGACTACGCCAAGGTGGTGGCTTCGCTTGACCGCAATGTAGGCCGCGTGCTTGATTATCTACGCGATCATGATATGCTTGACAACACATTGGTGGTCTATACATCCGATCAAGGTTTTTATATGGGTGAGCATGGGTGGTTTGACAAACGCTTTATGTATGAGGAATCGATGCGCACGCCGCTTGTGATGATGCTGCCTGAGGGTTATGAGGCTAAAGGCGACATTCCGCAGATGGTTCAGAATATTGACTATGGCCCGACGTTTCTCGATATTGCGGGAGTTGATGTCCCGTCAGACATGCAGGGCGTCTCGCTGCTGCCGTTGCTCAGAGGGGAGAATCCTGAAGAATGGCGTGATGTGCTATACTATCATTTCCATGAATATCCGGCCGAACACGCCGTTAAACGTCACTACGGTGTGCGCGACAAGCGTTATAAACTGATTCATTTCTATAACGATATTGACGTGTGGGAACTGTATGATTTGATAGAAGATCCGGCAGAGATGCATAATATCTATGGCAAGCCCGGAACGGAGGCGGTTACTGCCGACATGATGCAGAAACTTCGCAAGGCACAGGAACTGTATGATGACCCGATCCGTTTCCGGTATCCTATTCCAACCGTAAATAATAATAAATAATATAAGTCATGAAAAGTGGGATTGTTGCAGTTGTTGCTGCTTGCAGTGCGTTGTCGTTGGCCGCACAGGATTATTATGTCAAGGAACTTGTTTTTCCGGCCGGGGCTGACTCGGTCGCCAAAATAGAAATGGCCGGGCGGTTAGTGCCTAACGAACAGCAACTGGCATGGCAGGAGCGAGAGCTGACGGCGTTTCTGCATTTCGGCATGAATACGTTTACCAATCGAGAATGGGGTGACGGCAAGGAGTCTCCGGAGCTTTTCAATCCGGATTCGCTTGACACTGACCAATGGGTGCGCACGCTAAAGGATGCCGGTTTTAAAATGGTGATTCTGACGGCAAAACATCATGACGGATTCTGTCTTTGGCCTACGGCTACGACGAAACATTCCGTAGCATCCTCGCCGTGGCGCAACGGCAAAGGTGATGTTGTGGCTGATCTGCGACATTCGTGCGACAAATATGGCATGAAACTCGGACTGTATCTTTCTCCTTGGGATCGCAATGCTGAATGTTATGGCGACTCGCCGCGCTACAACGATATGTTTGTGGCGCAGCTGACCGAACTTTTGAGCAACTACGGAAAGATTGACGAGGTGTGGTTCGACGGAGCTTGCGGCGAGGGACCTAACGGCAGAAAGCAGGAATATGACTGGCTGCGCTTCCGCGAGACAATGCGACGGCTTCAGCCGGAAGCGGTCCTTGCCATTACCGGCGATGACGTTAGATGGGTCGGCAATGAAGGCGGACGCGGTCGGGAGACCGAATGGAGTGTGACGCCGCTTGTTCCCAAAGTCTATGCTGATGCAGATTCGATCAATTCATCTCTTGGCATAAACGAGATGTCGCCTTTGATCGGCAGTCGGGAGATGATTGCGAAGGCCGACAGGCTTTACTGGTGGCCTTCGGAAGTGGATGTCTCAATCCGTCCCGGTTGGTTCTATCATGAAAATGAGCGCCCACATTCGCTGAAGCATCTGGCGGAAATCTATTTGCAGTCTGTCGGACGCAATTCGGTGTTGCTGCTTAATGTTCCGCCTGACAATCATGGGCGTATTGCCGCGCAAGATGTCAAGCGTCTGCAAGATTTGCATAGCTGGATATCGTTAAACTTCCGTGAGAATCTCTTGAATAACCCGAAAAGGGAGATCAATACGGTCATTCTTGAAGAGGAGATTTCCCGCGGACAGCGCGTAGAGGAATTTGAGATAATGGCATACAATGACGGTCAATCAAAGCCAGTTGTGTCCGGAACAACGGTCGGCAAGAAGCGTATTCTGACTTTCGACCCTGTCAAGGCCGACAGTCTGCAATTGCGCGTGCTGTCATCGCGCGGCGAGCCGCATGCGGCTATTGTCGGGGCTTATAATATAACTATGCCTCGTGAACAGCTTGAGGCGACTTCTGAGTATCCCTTTATCGAGGAGACGCCAACGGTCAATGATGTGACATCGGGCGAGAATCCAAGCTATCTCAGAGCTTGGCAGAAGCCGCAGACCATAGCCGGATTCATTTATACGCCGACGATCGATCTTGGCTTGGGGATGATGTATCGCTATTCGGTTTATGTTTCTGATGATCTTGCCAACTGGACGGAAGTTCCGACTATCGGTGAGTTTGGCAACATTGAAGCCAACCCCATTCCGCAGCAGGTGGTTTTTGACAAGCCTGTGACGGCTAAGGCGATCCGCATTGTGTGTGAGGAAATGGTTGGAAAGCAATATGTTCCTGATGCGGCAGAAATCCTGTATCTGGCACCAAAGGAATAGATACATTATTTCATCCCTGCAATTTTACCAATCAGTCCCAAATAAAACTCCCTCCTCGACATCGCGTCGGTGAGGGAGCTTGGGATATAAATTGGGGGATGATAAAGTCTTGGTTGTTGAAATGTCAGTCAATCAATGAATGACCGGTCATTTCTTTGGGTTGGGGCAAGCCCATTATTGACAGCATTGTGGGAGCAACGTCAGCCAGCCTGCCCTCTCCGACTTTGGCATCCGTACGCTTTGTAACGTAGATGCATGGAACCGGATTGAGCGAATGGGCCGTGTTCGGAGTCCCATCTGCGTTGATAGCGTTGTCGGCATTGCCGTGGTCAGCGATGATGATCACTTCATAGTCTGCTGCCTTTGCTGCCTCAACGGTGTCTTTGACACATTCGTCAACCGCTTTGACTGCTTTTTCAATGGCTTCATAAACACCGGTGTGACCAACCATGTCGCCATTGGCGTAGTTTACAACGATGAAATCAAATTTTTCTGACTTGATGGCTTCAACGAGCTTGTCGCGGACTTCAAACGCGCTCATTTCGGGCTTGAGGTCGTATGTGGCTACTTTTGGAGATGCCACCAGAATGCGCTCTTCTCCTTCATAGGGGGCTTCGCGGCCACCGTTAAAGAAGAATGTCACATGGGCATATTTTTCTGTCTCGGCAATGTGCAGTTGCTTTTTGTCGAGCGATGAGAGATATTCTCCAAGAGTGTTGTTGACATTTTCTTTGTCGAAAAGGATATGAACGCCTGTGAAAGAAGCGTCATACGGAGTCATGCAGTAATACTGCAAGCCGGGTATTGTTGTCATGCCGGCTTCCGGAATGTCTCGCTGTGTCAGAGCGATGGTCAATTCTTTGGCGCGGTCGTTGCGGTAATTGAAAAAGATAATGGCATCGCCTTCCTTGATCGTGCCGTCAATGGTCGAGTTGTTGATCGGTTTGATGAACTCATCGGTCACACCTTCATCGTATGATTCTTTTACGGCCTTGATCATATCAGTTGCCTGTTTGCCTTCGCCTTTGACCAGCAGATCATAGGCCACTTTCACGCGCTCCCAGCGTTTGTCGCGGTCCATTGCGTAGTAGCGGCCGATGATGGATGCTATAACGCCGGCGGATTTCTTGCAGTGGTCTTCCAGTTGCGCTATAAAGCCTTCGCCCGAACGAGGGTCGGTGTCGCGGCCGTCCATGAAACAGTGGATATAGACTTTTTCAAGCCCATAGTGCTTGGCTATGTCACATAGCGCGAAGAGATGGTCGAGCGATGAATGCACGCCGCCGTCAGAGGTCAGACCCATGAAATGGATTGCCTTGCCGTTTTCCTTGGCGTATGTGAATGCGCTTTTGATCTCGGGGTTCTCAAGGATTGAGCCATCGGCGCATGCCTTGTTGATTTTCACAAGATCCTGATAGACCACGCGGCCGGCACCGATATTGAGGTGCCCGACTTCGGAATTACCCATCTGACCGTCAGGCAGACCGACATTTTCGCCGCTTGCCTGAAGCTGTGAGTTAGGGTATGTTTTTAGCAGATAGTCCCAATAGGGCGTCGGGGTAGAATAGATCACATCACTTTTTGAGTGGTTGCCGATTCCCCAGCCGTCAAGTATCATCAGAAGAGCTTTCTTGGCCATTTCTTTAAATCAGTTTAGGGGTTTGTTTATTTTGCGATGCAAAGTTAATGATTTTTTGCTTACCTTTGTCGAAAATATTTTCAATCATAGTATAAAAATGAAAAAACTCGTAATTGCTATAATAACCGTGTTGTCGCTTGTGGGCGCCTCAAGCGCGTCCGCCCAGTTCCGCTTCGGTCCGACGGCAGGTGTCAATCTGACTGATTTGAATTTCAAGCAGGACTTGGCTGCCGTTGACAAAAGCGTTGGCTATTCAGCCGGCATCATGGGCGAGCTTATGTTTCCCGGCGTTGGTTTCGGAATCGATCTCGGGCTTTACTATGAGCAGCGCGGCGCGACACTGCATTTGGGCGATTGGCCTGTATGGCAGCATCAGGGATATGGCAATCCGCGTCTTTATCTCCATTATGCCGTGATTCCGATCCATCTGCGTTTTAAATACACCAACCTGAATGGTTTTGAGGATGTTCTCGCTCCGTTTGTCTTTGCCGGACCTTCGGTAGGTCTGCTTGTGGGGCATAGCAAGCTTGATTGCATGAGTTTCCCATTTGGGGAGCTTGGCGTGGATTTTGGCATCGGCGCCGAGATCATGCGCAAATGGCAAGTCTCCGCAAGCTATAATCTGGGCTTCACATATGCGCTGAAAGACAAGACGCTTACCAATTATTCAGCGCGTAATTCAACCTGGGCTCTCCGCGTTGCCTACTTGTTCTGATTGTAGGTTCTGCCGATTCCCGGGGCGAACTGATGGCGTATCGGTTGCGTCTGAAAGGGATTTTATGTCGCGTCCTGAAGGATTGTTGAACATGCGGAGTCCGAATTTGGGAGCAATGACGGCAAGATGTTCGAAGATCTCGCTTTGCACAGCTTCATAGGCGGTCCACTCGGTTGTCGTGTAGCAATAGATTTGCAGAGGATAGCCGTTGGCATCCGGAGTCATGATTCTGACAAGAATCTGCTGGTCAGTACCGATCAAGGGGTGATGAAGCAGGTATTCACACATATATGCCCGCAGAAGTCCGAGATTTGTCTGAGCCGTTCCGTTGACTGCCGCCAGCCCCGGATCGTAGAATTGTCCGGAGGCTTTGATCTTGTCAAAGAAATCCTGCATGTTGGGCAGCGTGGCTACGGATGCGATCATATCGTCAGTTGCCGGAACGACAGAATCCACATCGAAAATGACAGAGCGACTGATCAGGCGGTAGCCGCTGTCTGACATCCCGCGCCAGTTCTGAAATGAAGTGCTGACCAGGGTGTAGGGCGGCAGAGTCACGATTGTATTGTCCCAGTTCTGAACCTTGACTGCTGTCAGCGACATGTCTGTGACAATGCCGTTGGCTATGGTCGATGGAACTACGATCCAGTCTCCGATCCGCAGCATATCGTTTTGCGACAGCTGCACTCCTGCCACGAATCCAAGAATGCTGTCCTTGAAAATCAGCATCAAAGCCGCTGCAAATGCGCCCAACCCGGCCAGAAGTGCGGCAGGCGATTTGTCAAGAATCACAGAGCCGATGATTATCAGCGAAACAATCCACACAAGTCCGGTGCACACGTTGCGTATTCCTGCCAATGGAAGCCCTTTTGTGTTTTCTCGCTCGTTGTAGCGTTCCCAGATGAATTTTATGATGGCGTTGATTGCGCGTGTGATGGTGATTATAAGATAGACTATCACGCAGATATTGAATATATGCAGCAGTGTTGATCGTGTGTCGAATGCAAATGGCAGTAGCCCCAGGATGATCAGTGGAGGGATTATGTGTGAGCAGCGGAGCAATATGTGTCCGTTCAGAAGCTGTTCGCCTATCCGTGAGTGTCTCATGGTGACGATAGCCTGTGTTATCCATAGTATAATGTGGCGTACTGCCCATCCCAGGAAAAGGGCGAAAGCCACGATAGACACCACGTAGATGGTTTCTTCAAGTTTTTTGTCATGAGGGAGTCCGGTCCTGTCCAATATGTTTTGAATATTGCCCAGAAGCCAGGCTGCAACCTGATGCGACGGTATGATACCGGATATGGCCATAGATATGTTCATAGCGTTATGGATGTTGGTCAGTCTATGATATTTTGTCGAATTTTTAACGTTGTCCGCCCATTAATTGTTTCGGAAATCCTATCTTTGTCCCAAAACAGTTGATTGTTCAAATGAAATCGGGAAGCGGACAGGATAAAGAGATGGGTGTTGCCAATCCTTTTGGCGCGGTGATGTATCTGATGGCAAAGCCGGTCGGGGCAGCATGCAATCTGCGATGTCGGTATTGCTATTATCTTGAAAAGGGCGATGGCGCAAAACGTCAGCTGATGGATGATGCCACGCTAGAGGAGTATATCCGTCAGTATATAGGGGCGCAGACGGTTGAGGAAGTGGTGTTTACATGGCATGGAGGGGAGGCGATGATGCGTTCGGTCGATTTTTATGAGAAAGCCCTGAAATTGCAACAACGTTATGCTGCCGGTCATAGGATCATTAACTGCATTCAGACGAACGGTACGCTTATCAATGAGCGGTGGTGTCGCTTCCTTAAGGCCAATGATTGGCTTGTGGGGATCTCGATTGACGGCCCGCAGGAGTTTCATGATGAATACAGGCGTGCTGCCGGAGGCAAGCCGACATTTCTGTCTGTTATGCGCGGAATCCGCATGCTTCAGCGTTACGGCGTTGAATGGAACGCAATGGCTGTTGTCAATGACTATAATGTCGGTTATCCCGAAGCGTTTTATGACTTTTTCAAGTCGATCGGATGCAAATATCTACAGTTTACCCCTATTGTTGAGCGTCAGCGCAATGACGGACGGCTTGCGGCGGTGGGCGACGGCGGTGAGTTGACCGGACAAAGCGTGACGCCCGGTCAATGGGGCGATTTCCTATGCCGTCTGTTTGACCGCTGGGTGCGGGAAGATGTCGGGGAGATATTTGTGCAGTTATTTGACTCCACTCTTGCCCGGTGGGTAGGGCAGCCGCCCGGGGTCTGTTCGATGAGTGACGTATGCGGTCATGCCGGTATCGTTGACTATAATGGCGATGTCTATTCGTGTGATCATTTCGTGTTTCCGCAATATCGTTTGGGAAACATCCACACGGACTCCATTATCAATATGATGAGCGATCCTCGCCAGCGGGCGTTCGGTGCGGCGAAACGCGGCAGTTTGCCCGATCAGTGTTTTGAGTGCCGCTTTACCCGGATATGCAACGGCGAATGTCCGAAAAACCGTTTTATGACCACTGCCTCAGGTCAGCCGGGTCTTAACTATCTCTGCGAGGGATATCGCCGTTTTTTTGCCCATGTCGCTCCTTATATGGATTTTATGGCCGCGGAACTGGCCGCGAGGCGTCCGCCGGCCAATATCATGAAAAAATTTAAGCCCTGAGAAACTGATGCGTGTCTCTCAGGGCTTGGATTATATCTGACGTATGGGGGAGGCGAGTGGCTTTTAGCCGCAACGCGATGTGCCGCATGAGGTGCATATCAGGCAACCTTCCTGATATACCAAGGTCTCCTGTCCGCAGTTGGGG
>CAYTLU010000339.1:0-5440 GCA_964438665.1 uncultured Bacteroides sp. | reverse complement strand
ACAGTGTTTGCCATTGAGAAAGACGGCATGAATCAGGCTGACCACATCATCACCGTCAGCAATCTGACGCGCCAGACTGTCATCGAGAAATATGGCATCGATCCGGCGAAGGTCACGACCGTACACAATGCCGTCACGCCGCTGAGCGATGAGCTTCTGAATGTCGAAGTTGATAAACCGAAAGAAAAAATCGTTACGTTCCTTGGCCGAATCACAATGCAGAAAGGCCCGGAATACTTCGTGGAAGCTGCGGCAAAGGTCTTGAAAAACAATCACAACGTGCGTTTTGTCATGGCCGGTTCCGGCGACATGATGGATAAAATGATTCTCCTTGCGGCAGAACGCGGCATTGCCGACAGATTCCATTTCCCCGGATTCCAGAAAGGGAAACAGGTCTATGAAATGCTCAAGGCAAGCGATGTCTATATCATGCCTTCGGTCTCCGAACCATTCGGAATCTCGCCTTTGGAGGCAATGCAGATGGGATGTCCGTCAATCATATCCAAACAGAGCGGTTGCGCGGAGATTCTCAACAATGTAATCAAGACCGACTACTGGGACATTGACGCTATGGCCGATGCTATCCATTCGATTATCACTTATCCGGCCATGTATGAGCAGCTGCGCCAAGATGGGCTGGACGAAGTGAACCAAATCACATGGGATAAGGCCGGAGCGAAAGTAATCGATATTTATAAACGCGTTTTGGGATGGCAGTAAAGCCTCCCGCCGACAAAATAATTAACAAACTAAATTAAGAACACCTCTCATTCCAATATTATCATGAAAGCAATTTGTTTTTATTTTCAAATCCATCAGCCGTTCCGTCTCAAACGCTACCGCTTTTTCGATATAGGAAACGACCATTACTATTATGATGACTTCGCCAACGATGACATCGTCACCCGCATAGCTCAGCGAAGCTACATGCCGGCAGCCGAAAGTCTGCTCCGGATGCTTGAACAATACCCCAACTTCCGCTTCGCCCTTTCATTGACCGGAGTTGCGCTGGAGCAATGCGAGCAATACGTTCCCGAATTCATCGACCTTCTCAAGAAGCTGGCTGCCACCGGACGTGTGGAATTCCTTGCCGAGACCTACGCACACTCCCTGTCTTCATTGAACGACCCCGATGAATTTGCCAACCAGGTCAAAGTTCATAATGAAAAAATCCAAGAGCTTTTTGGAGTCAAACCCAAAGTGTTCCGCAACACGGAACTGATCTACTGCGATGAAATGGCATCTCAGATACTTGCTATGGGCTATAAGGGTGTGATCACCGAAGGAGCAAAGCACATCCTCGGATGGAAATCGCCTAACTACGTTTACAGCGCAGCGTCAGCACCGAAGCTCAAAATCCTGCTTCGCAACGCCAAACTGAGTGATGACATTGCGAAACGGTTCAGCGATGCCGACTGGGATGCATATCCACTGACAGCCGACAGATATATCGACTGGATCGTATCGACACCCGATGACGAGCAGATTGTCAATCTTTTCATGAATCTTGAAACATTCGGCGAATTCCAGCCGCGCGAATCGGGCATATTCCAGTTCCTTGAAGCACTCCCCCATTTCGCAAAAGAGCGCGGAGTTGAGTTCTGGACTCCGTCTGATGCAATCTCAAAATTGAAACCGGTTGGCGAACTTTCGATCCTGCACCCCATATCCTGGACTGACGAGTCGCGCGACACAACGGCATGGCTTGGCAACAAACTGCAGAATGAAGCGTTTGAAAAACTGTATTCCGTTGCCGAACGCGTACGTCTGTGCGATGACCGCCGACTGAAACAGGACTGGTACTATCTTCAGGCGGCCGACCACCTATTCTATATGGCGACAAAGCATTTCGCCGATGGAGCGGCCCACTCCAATTTCAGCCCCTATGAAACTCCGTTCCAGGCATTCACAAACTATATGAACGTTTTGGCCGATTTCATTGTCCGGGTTGAAGAGCAATATCCGCTCTCGATAGAGAATGAGGAGCTGAATGCCCTGTTGACAACGATCCGCAATCAGGAGCAGGAAATCGTGACTCTGAACAAGGAAGTCGCTTCAATGCGCAAAAACATCGAGCATTTCAATGAAGAACACCTTTTGCGCGGTGAAAAGAAAGAGGCATCAGCCGCTCCGGCAGAAACCGCTGCGGAGGCTGCGCCCAAAGCAGTAAAGGCAAAGAAGCCGGCAGCCAAGGCTAAGGCCAAGACCGCAAAAGCGCCCGCCAAAAAGGAATCTGCAACGAAAAAATAATCGAACAGCCCCACTATCATAAAAGGCATCTCCATCACCGGAGGTGCCTTTTCTGCGTCAATGTCATCACTACCAACAGATTAGAACAAGCCGTCTGCCAGTTTCCTGACAGACGGCTGTTTTATCGGAATTCAATCGGCCGAGCCGCTTATGCTATGCCGAGATCTTTTTTGACAGCGGCAATCTTGACCTGCGCATCGGCGTTGGCCTTGTCATAGTCGGCGGCAGAAGCCATCTTGCCATGAACCTCAATATAGAACTTGATCTTCGGTTCAGTACCTGAGGGGCGGACAGAAACTTTAGTACCATCGGCCGTGAAATACTGGAGTACGTTGGAAGTAGTAGGCATTTCGAGCTTCGATACCGTGCCGGCCTTGACATCCGTCAGGCTGAGAGCTTCGTAATCCTTGACAACCGTAACCTCACTTCCGCCAAGAGATTTTGGAGGATTCTCACGGAAGTTTTTCATCATGGCCTGAATCTCTTCAGCTCCGGCCTTGCCGGTGCGCACAACAGAGATGCCCTCTTCATGGCTGTAGCCGTATTTGACGTAGATATCCTGAAGCATCTGGAGGAAGTCCATGCCCTTGTCTTTTGCCCATGCAGCAGCCTCTGCCATAAGAGAAACTGCTGAAACGGCATCTTTATCGCGACAGAAATCTTCAGCAAGGAAGCCATAGCTTTCTTCGCCGCCGCCAAGATAGCGGGATTTGCCTTCGAGTTCACGGATCACAGCGGCAATCCATTTGAATCCGGTGTAGCAGTCGAACATACGGATATTGTTGGCATCGGCAATGGATTTTATGGTCTCCGTTGTAACGAGAGTCTTAACAATATACTCATCGCCTGTCAGACGGCCCAACTCGGCGCTACGAGTCATGATATAGTTCAGAAGAATCATCACAATCTGGTTGCCGTTGATCAGGACATATTCGCCTTTGGCATCACGCAGAACGCATCCGATTCGGTCGGCATCAGGATCTGAAGCCATGACCAGATCAGCTCCGACCTCTTTCGCTTTAGCAATAGCCATTGCCATAGCCGAAGACACTTCCGGATTCGGGGATGCCACGGTCGGGAAATTGCCGGATGTCACATCCTGCTCCGGAACATGGATAATGTTTTCAAAACCATAGTTTTTGAGCGATGCCGGAATCAGATTGACGCCTGTGCCGTGGATCGGAGTATAGACAATTTTAAGATCCTTGTGGCGTGCAATGGTCTCAGGACTCAATGACAGGCCTTTGATGGCATCAAGGAACGCCTTATCAATATCCTCACCGATGATCTGTATTTTCGATTTGTCGCCTTCAAACTTGATCGATTCAACGCCCTTGATCTTGTTGACATGGTCTATAATGTTCACATCGTGGGGGGCGATGATCTGCGCGCCGTCTTCCCAATATGCTTTATATCCGTTATACTCCTTCGGATTATGCGAGGCCGTGATATTCACACCGCTCTGGCAACCAAGCTTGCGGATGGCAAATGAAAGTTCCGGCGTGGGGCGGAACGAATCGAAAAGATAAACCTTGATGCCGTTGGCAGAGAAGATATCAGCAACGATTTCGGCAAATTTGCGGCTGTTGTTGCGCACATCGTGACCTACAACCACCGAAATCTCAGGAAGATCGGCAAATGCTTCTTTCAGATAGTTGGCAAGCCCCTGTGTAGCCGCTCCTACGGTGTAAATGTTCATGCGGTTTGAACCTGCACCCATAATTCCGCGCAGACCGCCAGTGCCAAATTCCAAATCCCGATAGAACGATTCAATAAGTTCCGTTTTGTCATCGGCATCCAGCATGCGCTTCACTTCATTGCGGGTCTCTTCATCATAGCCATTACCGAGCCACACTTTGGCTTTCTCCGTAACGGTCATTAAGAGGTCGTTATTTTCCATGATTTTGAGAAGATTATATATTAAACTTGAATTTTGAACTTATGAAGTTACCGAAAGCAAATTTACAGAATTAATATATCATTGACAAGCCGGGGCGATAAATAATGCACCCTAAATCGTTAAAAAATTGCAATTCGACATCGCTCCCGCCTCCCGCAAACCAGCGCCGTATAATGCAAAAAATAGAGGAATATTTGGTGGTTTGGGAATTTATATCTAGCTTTGTAAGTATCATTATAAAGACTGTTATTATCAGAAATCAGCTATAAATATCATAATGATGATATTATCAAATAAATCTTTGGCTACGCCTGATGTGATTCGGAATCTTGGACTGAGATTTCGCGATTACAGACTGCGGTTGCGGATGACTCGTAAGGAGGTTTCCGAAGCGGCTTCTATCGGCATGACCACTCTCTATAAATTTGAGTCAGGAAATATGACCGACATTTCGTTCAGCACACTGCTGAGGCTTCTGAAAGCAATCGGACTCGGCGAAAACTGGGATGCTCTACTACCCGAACTGCCCGAATCGCCTTATATGTTTGATGACAATGAAAAAAGGGTGCAACGTGTACGCCATCCCTCAAAAAAATGATTGCCGGCATGAAGTATCTGAAAGTCAATTTATGGGAACATGAAATAGGTCGTCTTGTATGGGATTCTGCTACAAGGCGCACATACTTTATGTATAATCCGGAACGGAAGAACGAAATTCCTGATATCGCACCGCTGCTTTCACCGGCTAAAAACCGTAATATTCTTCTTCCGATATATGGCAACGAGCATCCTTTATATCAGGGGTTGCCGCCATTTATTGCAGATTCGCTGCCTGATTCCTGGGGCAACGCACTATTTGACAAATGGGTCAAGGACAATAAAATACCACGAAACAAAGTCACTCCGCTCTACAAGCTGATGTTTATCGGGACAAGAGGGATGGGAGCGTTGGAATATGAGCCAAACGCCGCCGACCTTTCCCATACACGCACTATCGACATAAAATCCCTGTATGACATATCCCTGAAGATTCTTGAAGACAGGGACAATGTCGCTCTGAATACTAACGAAGAGCTGACACTACAGGCGTTACTTGCTGTGGGGACATCTGCCGGCGGCCGCCAAATGAAGGCGATTGTTGCCCTAAATGATGAGACAGGAGAAATACGTTCCGGACAGGCTGCCGGGCTTGATGGATTTGAATATTATATCCTTAAGTTCGGAGATGATTCCATGCCCATAGCCGAAATCGAAACGGCGTATTATAATATGGCTGTTGCTGCCGGAATC
>CAYTLU010000338.1:0-2556 GCA_964438665.1 uncultured Bacteroides sp. | reverse complement strand
TAAGTACCTCATGAATTTTTGGTATATTCTAACTAAAAGGCTGTCATTTTGAGCGATTTCTCGTGCCTGACGACTATTATGAGAATGGCATACGCGATTGGGTACACCGGCCGCCCATGCCACGAACATTTGAGGACCGTTGAACAAATCTACATTTGAATGAAATGTGTCAAACCTCTCTTTCCTAAGGAATCTATAAAGCTGCCATAAGTGTTTTAGTTTCCCCCTAAGAGAATACATTTCTGTTGTGTGGTAAATCCTTATGCCCGCATCAATGACTTCTTGTTCTCTGGAGAGCAGCAAGTCGTTCCCGCCAGGGTTAACTACAGTAACATCAAACTTTGTTTTGTCAATGCTTTTGCAGAGATTAATTACAAATGTATCAGTTCCTCCGCGTGCTAGCCCGAATTGAAGTATGCAAACTTTTATACGCATCATTAGCTATTTAGGATTTTACAATGTTTACAATGGCTGCCATAATGTTATAGCAGGCGATATACATAAATGCGCCTAATAGCCTGCGTGGCGGTAGCAATTTATATTTTATTATATATGGCAAACCTCTTTTTAAATTTGACCTTAATTTCTTGATGCTATTGTCCTGTTTATAATTATCCCTTGATGCGTAATATAGCAACCAAAAATCAGAAACAGCATAACAACCCTTTCCCAATTTTGCCAAATCAGGGTATAACAAGACTGTATCTTCATATATCGTTTTCCAGACGATGTGACCGGTCATTTTTTTTGTACCAAATGTTTGATGTGATATGCTGCCGGCATTCATGCGGTAGTGGTAAAATGTGGAGAGCGTGACACCCATTCGGTTCAGCCGGTGGAGACAATGCCAAACGGCGAGAGCATCTTCACCGTAGGAGATTTCGGGGTCGAAAGTGATATTGTGGAACATGTTCGTTTTGACGAGCTTGTTGCACAAGGAGCCATTCAGCTCCTTGTGCAACAAGAATTTTTCGATGCACTGCCGGCGATTCCATATTACCGGAGGATTAGTGTCATGAAAGATATTTGTTTGTGATTTACCGTCTTCAATAACATTGCCACAAGCTACAATGTCGAGATTATGTCGCAGTGCTAATGTGACGAGGTTTTCGATCATATCTAATTCAATCCAATCATCTGAATCTACAAATAGGAAATACTCGCCTTTAATCTTAGATAGCAGAACATTGCGCGCGTTGGCCACACCGCCATTTTCAATATGGCATACCTCTATGAACGGATAACGTGAGGCATAATCATCACAAACCTCCCCGGTATCGTCGGACGATCCGTCATCAACAATCACAATCTGCATCGAACGATATATCTGATTGACGATGCTGTCCAGACATTGCGATATATAGCGGCCTACATTATATGCCGGAACAAGAATACTGATTAGCGGCTGCTGCATATGTCAGGATAATGCTTTTGCAAAATAATGTATATATGCCGGTTGTATCAGGATACTTGTTTTCAACAGGATAGCTTGTTATATATTGCAGTCATCATGCGTGCTGCGAAATATGAGGCTATAACCATGGCTGCAATCGTCAATATCTTGGGCTGTATCCACATTATCGGCGGTGCAAAGACAACTGCGGTGTATGATGTCGCGAACAATGCGTGGAGAAACCACATATTCATCGACTCATTGCCCACTGTAATGAGTACGTTATGTAACCACCTCCATTTGATGATGTTAAACAAGGCAACCGTTGCACTGCAGAAAACCGGTACTAAGACGAAGTCGAGTAATGCGATATGAGGCAATGCGCGAACGGCAAAGATGGACACCATAATGGCTATCAGAAGTATGGCCGTCTTTAAGTTTCGCTTGATTAATAGGCCCGTAATACCCCCCCCCTCAGCGAGATAGAAGCCGACGAACATTACCGGTGAGCATAAGAAACAATCGTGGATTGCCTGAATGTATATGTTACCTGACCAATTGGGGATTTGATGAATCGCAAACACCGCCCCAAGGCACAGGACGATTAAGCAGCAGCAAGCCGATAGTTTAAATCGGCTAATCAGACGTGAAGCCGGTATCATCGCTGCCATTGCATAAATGTAGAAATAGATGTACCAGCTGTACCAGTTCAGTTGGCTGTCAAGGCCAAAAAGTTCCGGTAACACGCCGCCAAGAGTAGGCTTAAAACCTCCAGCGAGAATTGCGGTCGGGAGACAAATGCCGAGAAGTATCAGCCAGAAATGTGAAAGTAAGTGCCAACTGCGTTTGAGACCGTGCTTAAGATTCTTATCTTTGGCAAAAGCATAACCATAGCCAACAAGGAAAGTGAAGATTGGCACACAGATTTTGAACCCGGGGAGAGTGTCGTTGTGAAGAGCTATCATAAATATGATGGCAATTCCCCGAAGAATCTGCGACTTGTCGGGACTGAAATCTATATCGACAGAGGTATTCATCTTATATTCCAGTCGCTGTATTCGGTTACTTTGATTGGGCGGAAAATATGGCCGTCAAGCAACAGTGAGTAGATGAGATGGCTCAAGTATATGTGTCCGAGGCTAACGTGGTTGTTGTATGCTTCA
>CAYTLU010000337.1:0-27430 GCA_964438665.1 uncultured Bacteroides sp. | reverse complement strand
TGCCACCTTGCCATCCCACAACGTGTTGTCGGCAATAATAAATCCGCCCGGCTTCACACGCGGCAGCACCATTTCGAAATATTCCGTGTAGCGGCGTTTGTTCGCGTCTATAAACACCATATCCCATTCGCCTTCAAGCTGCGGGACCACCTGCTCTGCATCGCCTATGTGCAGATGAATCCGTCCTCCGGCCGGCGACTCGGCAAAACGCGCCAGAAGTTCTTCCTCCATCTCGTCATCAACCTCCACCGTGTGCAGCTCCGCATCCCCGGGCATTCCTTCTGCCATGCAAAGGGCTGAATAGCCGGTGTATGTCCCCAGCTCCAGAATCCGTTTCGGAGCAATCATGGAGGTGAACATCTTCAGCAAACGGCCCTGAACATGCCCTGAACACATGCGGGGATAAAGATGATGCAGATGTGTGTGGCGGTAGGTTCGTGCAAGCAGCTCCGGCTCTGCCGAAATATGATTAGAGATATAGTCGTTAAGCTGATCTTCCATTGTCAATTTCTATAAAAACATGCAGCCTCTGAGCCCTTTTGATTCGACTGATTCCACCGTTCGGCGCATAAAGCCGACACATTCCGCCGGATAGCGACCCTGAGCGGTCTCGCCGCAAAGCAGCAACCAGTCAGCCCCTTCCATCACAGCCAGCGCCACATCGCTCACCTCTGCGCGTGTGGGCTGCGGCGACTCCATCATCGACTGCAAAATCTGTGTGGAGACAATCGTTGGCTTTGATGCCGCATGACACCGGCGCAGAATCTCATGCTGCAATACCGGTATCTCACTGAGATCATAGGCTGTTCCCAAATCGCCGCGCGCCACCAGCACGCCATCGGCGGCATCTATGATATCGTCCATGTTGGCAACCGCGCTCCGACATTCTATCTTTGCATACAATTCTATTCCGGAATCCGCCAGCACCGAGCGGACAGCCTCTACATCCTCCCGGGAGCGCACAAAGGAATGTGCAATCATGTCAATTCTCATATCGCGCGCCGCTTCAAGCATCAGGCGGTCGCGCCGGCTGACAGGCGGGAGTGGAGGAAGCTCCCCACGGTCAAACGCGATGGTCTTGCGCGATTCCAGCGTCCCTCCGCGCACAACGCGCCCGCATATCGCTCCATTGCTGACACTGCCCACTTCAACGGCTATCAGACCGTCATCGATCAGCACCGTTGTTCCCGGACTGACACATCGGTCAAGCCCGGCGACAGCCGTATAGATCCGATGGCCGCTACAAAGTTCGCCTCCGCTTGTCGAAATGATCTCCACCTCATCGCCGATCTCCAGCAACATAGGCTCAGCCGCATCTGAGGTTCTGACCTCCGGACCTTTTGTGTCCATAAGTATTCTGATCCGGGAATCAACACTTCTGACCACCTCCACCATCTTGCAGAACATTTCCGGCGTGACATGAGCCGAATTGATGCGCACGGCATCCGCTCCCGCGACACGCAGGGATCTGACAAACGCTTCCGTTGCCCTGACATCGGAGAGCGTAGCCATTATTCCGGTTTCCCTCACGGCGGTCATATGAGCGCTTCTATTGCCAGACGGTAGCTGTCCATTCCAAAGCCGGCGATCGTGCCCCGACACACCGGAGCGATCAACGACTTATGGCGAATCTCCTCCCTTGCGGCGACTTTTGAGATATGCACCTCGACAACGCCCACCTTTATTGCAGCTATGGCATCGGCAATAGCCAGCGAAGTGTGGGTATATGCCCCTGCATTCAGCACTATGCCGCGATACTCATCAGTGGCATATCCTATGCGGTGGAGTTCGTCTATTATATCGCCCTCATGATTGCTCTGGAAATACTCTATCTTTATATCGGGATAGCACTCAGCAAGAAAATCCAGATATTGTTCCATCGACTGCGCTCCATAGATTTCCGGCTGGCGCATGCCGAGCAGATTGAGATTCGGTCCGTTGATTATCAGTATCTTCATATTTTTTCTATTGTACAGGGGTTGTCACCAAAAGCCATGCCGCCGCATGCGAAAGGACAAGCAGCACTATCAGAATCCATGCCACCGCACGCCGTTGCGGATAGCACTGCCATGACAGGTAGGCCGACAGAACAGCATAAAGCGGATATATCCACAACATTGTCCGCGACTGACTTTCCGCCGGACACACATCCAGAAGATATGGCAACCCGAGCAACGGCAGCAACACGATTATGACAACCGCCATAAACCAGCGCGGAACGGAAGAAGTGGAATGCGACATCATGATTTCTTTTTTCTTTCCTTAGATGCGCGCTTTTGCGCGAGATATTCCTCGACTGTCCTGTCAATGCCGCGTTCAAGCGAAAACTGCGGGTTGAAACCGAAATCCTTGACAGCGTCCGAAATGTCACAGTTCCAGTTGCGCTGCTTCATTATGCGGTATTTGTCGCGGTTGAGCGTCGAGGCGCGTCCTTTCAGTGAGCTCCAGCGTTCGGCCACGACCGAAGCGATATAGACAGCCCACATCGGAAGCCTCATAGGTATAACCCATTTCACGCCAAGTCGATCGGCGACAATCCTGCGGAATTCCTTCTGCGTATAGGCGCGCGGTTCGGAGATGATATATTTCTTTTTAATAGTTGCGTCCTTGACGATGGCATCGAAAATGGCGTTGACAAGATCCTCCACATATATAAACGTCAGCATCTGCCGACGGTAGCCCACTCCGAAATCCCAATGACTGTCAATTGATTTTATCATCATCAGATAGTCCTTTTCGTGAGGCCCATAGACGCCGGTCGGGCGGAAAATGGTCCAAGCCAGATCCGGACATGTCTCCAGAAATGTCTCTGCCTTGATTTTCGACACACCATAGCGGGTGTCGGGATTGGGAATGGTCTTGGAAGTCAACGGCTCATAACCCTTTTCATCACCGGGGCCGAGCGCGCTCAGACTGCTCATATACAGTAACCGTTCCGGCATCCTGCCGCTGCGTCGCAAAGCCTCAACGAAAGAGCGGAGATAAATATAGTTGATCCGGTTGAAATCAGCAAAGTTGACACATTTTGTCGCGCCAAGATTATAGATGATATAGTCCCAACGCTCTCCCTCGCACAACGCGCCGCCAAGAGTCTGCTCCATCATATCCTCATCGTCATAGTCAAGCACCATGAAATGCAGACGTTCGTCATCAAGCCAACGCCGCGAAGTCGAGGAGCGCACCGCGACCCATGTCTCATAGCCGCGTGCCAGCGACTGCGCGGCTATGAATCCGCCTATAAAACCGCCGGCGCCGACCACAAGCACCCGCTTGCCGCCCGACTTATCCGGCACTACCGATTTTTCTGACATTTCCATCACAGCTGTCTATTACATGAATTTGTCGTCAAAACGCTGATGCACGTCATTGACCATCTGACGGATGCGCTGCTCCTCCGACTTCGGACAGATCAGCAGCACATCGCCCGCATCAGCCACTATGAAATCCTTCATGCCCGACACAACAACCAGCTTATCGTCCGGCGCCATGAAAATGTTTCCCGATGAGTTATAGGCTATGACATTACATTTCTGGGTGACATTTGCCGTTATATTCTTTGGCGAATTTTCATAAAGAGAACCCCATGTGCCTAGATCGCTCCATCCGAAATCCGCACATTCAACATAGACATTATCAGCCTTTTCCATCACGGCGAAGTCTATTGATATTGACGGACACGCAGGGAATATCCTGTCAATGAAATCCTTTTCCTCAGGAGTGCCGAACACATCCTCACCACGGTCAAACTCGCGGCAAAGATCGGGCAGATAGCGGTGTAATGCCTCCTTGATTGCCGATGCACGCCACATGAAGATTCCGGCATTCCAGAAAAATTCGCCCGAATCCACAAACACTTCCGCCAGTTCTCTGTCAGGCTTCTCCGTAAAGGTCTTGACCTTGAGCAATCCCGGCTCCAGCTCGCGTCCTATCTGTATGTATCCGTAGCCGGTTTCCGGCCTCGTTGGGGTTATCCCTAATGTCAGCAGGGCGTCATTGCCTTCTATAAACTCGAATCCACGGTTGACACAGCGGACAAACTCCGGTTCGCGGGTTATCAGATGATCGCTCGGCGTGACCAGCATCGAAGCCTCAGGATCTATCGCTGCTATATGATAAGCTGCCCATGCGATACACGGAGCCGTGTTGCGGCGATCCGGCTCTAGAAGTATCTGGCTGTCGGCAAGCATCGGCAGATGCTCTTTAACCAAAGATGCATACCGGCGGTTGGTCACAACCAGAATATTTTCATCCGCAACAAGCGTGGCGATGCGGTCATAGGTCATCTGAAGCAGAGAGCGGCCGGTGCCGAAGAAGTCAATGAACTGCTTGGGCTTGTCGGTGCGGCTGTATGGCCAGAATCGACTGCCGATCCCGCCGCACATAATCACGCAATATCTATTGGATTGTGTCATAACTAACGCAATTAGGTATGTTGATGATTCGTATTATTTGTTCAGACGGCTAAGTTAACTATTAACTTTCTATTTTCCTAGAGGTTGTCTGAAAAGTTTATTTTGTCTGCAATCCTTAATTTTATATCAGCCTGCTATATTTTTAACGTAAAATCACTAATTTTGACTTCATCGAATATTTTTCGTATTTTTGACGACAACTTCACGTTTATATTTTAAAGATATCTCCATAAATAAAAACATCACCATGAACAAATTGCTATGCTCACTGCTGACAGGTGCCCTTTCTTTTGGCGTGTCGGCACAGCAATTGCCGGAATGGCAGACAATAAACGCTTTCCGCGATGGACAGATTCCGTCGCACGCACTGGTCGTACCCTACGCAGCAGCCGACAATGTTGCGGCAGTGCGCGATTTCAAGTATGACCAATCGCCCTACTACATGAGTCTCAACGGAAAATGGAAATTCAACTGGGTCAAAGGTGTTGACAACCGCCCGCAAGGATTCCAGAACCCCGAATTTGATGTGACGTCATGGGACGAAATAAAAGTGCCGGGCAACTGGGAACGACAAGGATACGGAACAACCGTCTATGTCAACACCACCTATGAATTTGACTCCGAATGGGCCAATTTCAAGAAAAACGCTCCGCTTGTGCCGTCAGAAACAAACGAAGTCGGCTCCTACCGCCGCTCTTTCACCATTCCCGCCGACTGGGCCGGCCGCCGTGTGGTTCTCTGTGTTGAAGGTGCCATTTCGTTCTATTATGCCTGGATCAACGGCGAGTATATCGGATGTAATCAGGGGTCAAAGACCGCTGCCGAATGGGATATCACAGACAAGCTGAAGGACGGAGAGAACACAATTGCGTTGGAAATCTACCGCTGGAGCGCAGGCGCATACTTTGAATGTCAGGACTACTGGCGTCTGAGCGGCATCGAACGCGATGTGTATCTCTACAGCACCCCAAACACCTACATTGCCGATTTCACAGCCCTTACGTCGCTTGTCAATGACTACAAGGACGGCCGCCTTCAATTGTCCGTTGACGTCAACGGCCTGCCGAAGAAGCCTACAGGGAAAGCCAAAAAAGAAGATCGGCATTGGCGCGTTGACTTCACGCTATATGATGCGGAAAATCAAAGCATATTAATCGGTCGTCAGTTGGCAGATTATAAAGATGTTCTCACTGCCAACATTCCTTCCGTCAAACCGTGGACGGCGGAAAAACCTGAGCTCTATACTCTTCTGGTGAATCTTGTCAATCCCGAAGGAACCGTTGTCGAAACGGTTGGATGCAACGTCGGATTCCGCACATCGGAAGTGAAAAACGGCCTGTATCTGCTCAACGGCCGGCCTATAAAAATCAAGGGCGTCAACCGTCACGCTCATTCTCAGATGGGACGCACCGTTCCGCGCGACACCGCCGAACTCGACATCAAGATAATGAAGCAGAACAATATCAACACCGTGCGCAACTGCCACTACCCGCAGGATCGCTACTGGTATTATCTATGCGACAAATACGGCATCTACCTCATTGACGAGGCTAACGCCGAATCCCACGGCTACGGCTATGGACCTGAATCTCTGGCCAAACGTCCGGAATGGATTCCGGCTGTGATTGACCGCGAAGACCGCATGTGGCACAAATCGAAAAACAATCCGTCGGTTGTGATCTACTCGCTGGGCAACGAATGTGGAAACGGCATTGTGTTTGAGGAAGCCTACAAATACATGAAAGGCATCGACCCGACTCGCCCTGTTCACTACGAACGCACTCTGGATGACTGGAATGCCGATTTCTATTCGGAAATGTACGGCTACCACTCCGGCGTCGAAGCCTACGGTGCCGACTCCACCAAGACACGTCCCTACTTCCTTTGCGAATACGCCCACGCTATGGGCAACAGCGTTGGCGGCCTTCAGGACTATTGGGACATCTTCGAGGCCGTGCCCAAGCTTCAGGGCGGATGCATCTGGGATTTCGTTGACCAGGCTTTCGGCGAAACAGCTGCCAACGGCAGGAAATACTGGGCATATGGCGGCGACTATGGTCCTGCCAACGTGCCTAGCGACAACTCTTTCCTGTGCAACGGCATCGTGACTGCCGACCGCCGACCGCATCCCGCAATGAACGAGGTGAAAAAAGTGTATCAAAACATCAAATGCTCCCTCATCGACCCTTCGACTCTGACAATAGCCGTCAAAAACTGGTTTGACTTCACAAATCTCAACCAATACACTCTGACATGGCGCGTGACGGACGAGTGCGGAAACGTCAGCATCGAGGGCGTGAAAACCATAGATTGCACCCCTTACGAAACGGTCAATGTCAGCCTTGGCTCATTCACTCCCTCAGAAAAAGAAATGTTCCTGGATCTCAGCTGGACACCCAAAAACGATGCTCCATTCGTCAAAAAAGGCTACGAAGTGGCCTACGACCAGTTTGCGCTGCCTGCCTCAGAAAAGCCGGCCAAGGTTTTCACCGCGGCAAAACTGAAACGCAAAAACAATAAGGAAGCCTACAACTTCACCTCCGCCACCGGAACATCATTCAGTGTCGATCCCGCAACCGGAGAGATTTCCTCACTGACCATCGACGGCAACCGGCTGCTAAGCTCGCCCATCGCCCTGTCACTCTACCGTCCGGAGACTGAAAATGATGCCGCATGGGTTGGCCGCGGACGCCAGTGGCGCGAAGAAGGACTTGACTCAATCAGCCAACGCCTGACCGAACTGACATTCAAGAAAAATGTTGTCCGCGTCAGCTCGCAGATTATCGGCGCAAAAGGCAATGTGATTGCAACGGCCGACTATAACTATAGCGTCAATGCCGATGGAACTTTGGCAGTCAAATGCAAATTCATCCCTGACACGGCAGCTATCAAAAACATGCCGCGACTTGGACTGACATATACAATGCCCGACAGCAATGTCGGCACAGTCACCTACTTTGGCCGCTCCGGCGAAACCTACGTTGACCGCATGTCGGCCGGACGAATCGGCACATACACCGTCCGTCCTGTTGACGATTTCCACATCTACAACAAGCCATCAACGGCCGGCAACCACACCCAGACTCGCTATGCCACATTCAACGGTTGCGGTTTGAAAGTCACCTCCGACTCTCTATTCCAGTTCAGCGCATATCCTTATAGCGATTCGCTGCTCCAAGCCGCGCAGCATATTTCCGATGTCATCCCCGGTCAGGAAATCACCGTCCATCTCGATGCCGCACAGACAGGCGTTGGCACTGCCACATGCGGGCCGGACGTTCTGCCGAAATACTTCCTGCCGATCATCCCCACAGAATTCACATTCTACTTCTCCAAATAAATAAACCACCCACAAATTATATATATCAAGACCGGCGTTTCTGTAAAGTCCGGTCTTGTTTTTTTTGCTTAACTTTGCAGCGCAATGGATCAATACAATTGATTAAACATTTACTCCAACTGAAAATGCAACGCTCCGATTTTGAAATAATGGCCCCGGTGGGCAGCTATGAATCGCTTTATGCCGCAATTGATGCCGGCGCAAACGCTGTCTATTTCGGTGTTGAAGGGCTGAATATGCGTGCCCGCTCATCGGTCAACTTCACTCTTGACGATCTCCACAAAATAGCCTCGATTTGTGCCGAACACGGCGTCAAAAGCTATCTGACCGTCAACACTATCATCTATGACACTGACATACAGGCTTGCCATAGCATCATCGATGCCGTGAAACAAGCCGGTATTTCGGCTATTATAGCCAGCGATATCGCCGCCATAAGCTATGCGCGGTCAATCGGCGTTGAAGTCCATATATCGACACAGGTCAATGTCACCAACATAGAAGCCGTACGCTTCTACGCCGCTTATGCCGATGTGGTTGTGCTTGCGCGCGAACTGAATCTTGACCAAGTCGCTGCTATCCGGCGCGCCATTATCGACGAAGATATCCGCGGCCCTCATGGCGATCTGATACGAATCGAAATGTTCTGCCACGGCGCACTCTGCATGGCCGTCTCCGGCAAATGCTATCTGAGCCTTCACGAGATGAATTCCAGCGCAAACCGCGGAGCGTGCACTCAGATATGCCGGCGAGGCTACATAGTGACCGACCGCGAAACTGGAGATGAGCTGGCGATTGAAAATAAATATATCATGTCGCCAAAGGATTTGAAAACCATTCATTTCCTGAACAAAATGATCGATGCCGGAGTGACGGTGTTTAAAATCGAGGGGAGAGCCCGCGGACCGGAGTATGTGCGCGTTGCCGTACAAGCCTACAGCGAAGCCATCGATGCCATCTGCGCCGGTGATTTCACCGAAGAAAAAATTGCTCACTGGGACAGCCAACTTGAAAAAATATTCAACCGCGGCTTCTGGAACGGATATTATCTCGGGCAGCGTCTTGGCGAATGGTCGAGCAAATACGGGTCGAGCGCAACGCGCGTCAAGCAGTATGCAGCCAAAGGAGTGCGCTATTTCTCAAATATCGGTGTGGCTGAATTTTATGTCGAGAGCGGAGAAGTCTGCGTAGGGGATGAGATTGTGATCACCGGACCGACGACCGGCGCGCTGATTCTGACTATCGACGAGCTGCGTGTCGATCTAAAACCCATCGACAAAGCCGTCAAAGGCCAAAGCTTCTCCATAAAAGTGCCTTCAAAGATCCGGCCCTCCGACCGCCTCTACATCTGGCAGAAAAAATAGTCGCAGCTGCTTGCTTATCCCTCTTTTAAAACTTACGGCATGTGATCACTACTCCTCTCGTTGTCATCACGAGGCGGGATGATGTAAGAGTCTCGATTGTGTAATCAGCCGTATAACCGAGCATATCGGGATCGGCACCCTCTGGCGCTGTTATTCCCCAAGGAGCGAGATCCCTCAATTCTTCTTCGGGAAACTGAATTGAAAACCGATTGTTGTCTTCATCATAGATCAGATTTCCCGTCACACGAACTCCGGTGTTATCCGTAAGCTGGGCAACATCACGGTAGATGCAATAAAAACGCGTACCTTCCGGATCGACTGTTGTCCCATCCGGATAATCAAAGCTTAACACCTGCCATTGACCTGAAAAATCACCGTTCTGAGCCAATTCGCGGCACGATGTGGCTGATATGGCAGCAAAAATCGTCAGAGAGAGGAAAAGTATTATATTCGAGATTGTTTTCATAACCATCCTGATTTAGAGATTGTCAACATTGCACCGAAACTCTTGCCAAGCAGCCCTCCGCCATCGGCGGCCAACCCCAACCGGGCAGACCAGCCGGGCAGTTGATGCGGACGATAGGTCATTTCCAGCAAAGCATTGAAATTTTTGCGTACGTCCGGCGCAGGAAAAAAATACGAACCCCATGACCGCGTATAGGTCAGCAACACGCGGTAGTCAACATCCGGGTGCGGTGTCCCGCTCCACCCGAAATGATGACCCTTGATGCGATTGTTCTTAAATTCGTATGAATCCCAGTCGCCCGGAGCATTATATATCGGCGAGATCAGCAGAGGATTGCCCTGTCCCATTCCCCACGTCTGCCATCCGGTGTATAGGCCATGGGAATAATAATCATCACAGCCGCTGACCTGCGAAGGTATTTCCTCTGTTTTGTCCCAATAGACTGCTCCGCTTTGGTCTTTAGTGTTAATATATTCATAGACAAACTTGGAAATGAAAGGATTCTTGGGAAATTCCACTTCCACTCCCAAAAGCATATCTTTCCATGCATGGTCAAAGAACATCATTGAATGGTCGTCAAAGAAATGTTCATAGTAGGCACGCACTTTCCAGTCAATATCCTTTGGCTCATAGTTGACTGCCAATGACCATTGTCCGACATGATTGCCATAGACATTCGTTATCTCTCCCATCTGAAGAAGATCGGAAGCATTGCCGCCACTCGTTGGAATCACAACCTTCAAAAAATCCTTGAATCCGGATGGCAATTTGGTTGTATAAGGCTCGCGGGTGTAGCGATCCGCTCCATGCAGCGTACCGCCCCATTGTGCTCCCAGCTCCAATCCGCCCTCAACAGTCAGAGGAAACCGTTCGGCATTTCCGCCTTTTAGAAACAGACCTTTTGCGTGAGTCATACGATGTTCGACCCATGAGCCGTATTCCCCTGCGCGGCTGCGCTCCCATCGCCAGTCGGTGTACATCCCGACTGAAAAATATCCTCTGGCCGACAACCATTTGTTGGTCCACGGAACGAACTCATATTTCGGCATTTCAAGCAACACCTGCGGGATCGGACGCGCGTTCTGCGAAAACAGCATGTCGCCGGAACTGAGGTCGGTGTTTACCACACCATTGCTCCATTGCTTGGCGCCTATGGTCAGATTAAGCGAGCGATAACGCACTCCGCCATATAACTGCTGGATGACGAATTTTGATGTGAAATTATATGGCAGCACCAGGTCCGCACCGGCTTCCCAGTCAAACCGGCGGTCATAATGTTCATGCTTGAATATTCCGGCGCGCAGATAGCCGTTAGATTTGTCAAGCGACGACAGCCCCTGACGGTTGTTGACAAGCCAGAACGGCGTTGATTGACCGCTGCTTAGCGTTGCTGCTGCCTCGATATTGTAACTGTATGTGCTGTCTGGGATTTCCACAGCCGCAGCTGCCATTGGAAGTCCGACTAGAGCAATAAGAGATGTTATTTTTCTCATTGGGTGGTGTATAATTGTGTTTTATATAACAGTCATGTCGGTCATGCGGCATCCGCGCAGGAAATCGGCCGTCGGCATCCGGCGTTTGCCGGGCGACTGAAGGCTTAATATTTCCAACCGGCGGTCAGCGCAGTCAATTGTTATGGTCTCCTTCTCATGATCAATGACTACACGTCCGGGCTTTTCTGCCACATCGTCAGTGATCCGCGTTGTGAATATTTTGAGAGTGCCCTGCTCATTGCCATCATTGATCAGCACGGTCCATGCAGCAGGGTAGGGCGACAGACCACGAACCAGATTATATATTTTCTCAGCCGGCTGAGTCCAGTCGATTCTGCAAGTGTCCTTGAATATCTTTGGTGCGGGTGTCGGTTCAATTTCTTTTATATCAGACTGGGCTACGGTGGTCAGATTCCCTTCAACTATATCATTGATTGTCTTGACAGTCAGCTTAGCCCCGAGTTCCATCAGGCGGTCATGCACCGATCCGGCATCCTCATCGGGAAATATTTCGATGGACTGCTGATCGATTATATCGCCGGTGTCAATCTCTTGCTGGAGAAAAAATGTAGTGACACCGGTGCGGGTGTCGCCATTGATAACCGCCCAGTTGATAGGCGCGGCTCCCCGATAGCGCGGGAGCAAAGATGCATGCAGGTTGAATGTGCCAAGCGGAGGCATAGCCCACACTGCTTCCGGAAGCATTCGGAATGCTATGACAACAAACAGTTGCGCGCCAAAACCGCGAAGCTGCTCTATAAAATCAGTATCTTTCAACCGGACAGGCTGAAGCACAGGCAACCCGCGTTCAATTGCAAACTGCTTGACTGCCGACATCTGAAGCGTCCGTCCACGACCGGCAGGCTTGTCAGGAGCCGTCACAACAGCCGCCACATTGAAGCCGCTGTCCATTATTCGCCTGAGACTTTCAACAGCAAATTCCGGCGTGCCGAAAAAAACTATCTTGAGATCTGATTTGTTCATTATTTGTCAATTAATTTTTCCTTGTCAACCTATTTACCGCAAATTTAGCTGTTTTTTTTCATTTCTCTATGTGTCGTTTGCCCGAAGTTGTGTAACTTTGTGGAAGCCATTACAAAACCATAACCAAATATTCAAAATATGAATAAGAAACTTTTTTCTGTTCTTATATTTGGCGCTGCTTTATCTCTATCTGCAGCGGATCCTGTTGACTATGTCAACACTCTTTCCGGAACGCAATCGAAATACGAACTTTCGACCGGAAACACTATCCCTATTGTCACAATGCCTTGGGGAATGAACGGTTGGACACCGCAGACCGGAAAAATGGGAGATGGATGGGTATATACCTACGATGCCGATAAAATTGTAGGCTTCAAGCAGACCCACCGGCCTTCGCCCTGGATCAATGACTACGGTCAATTTTCGATTATGCCTGTGGTGACCGGCAAACCGACCTTCAATGAGACGGAGCGTGCAAGCTGGTTCTCTCACAAAGCTGAAAAGGCAACACCCTATTATTATAAAGTTTATCTAGCCGACCACGATGTGACAACCGAGTTTGCGCCTACCGAAAGAGCTGTCGCTTTCCGGTTCACATTCCCGCAAGCCGAGCTTTCAACCGTGGTTATCGATGCGTTCAACGATGGATCATCGGTCTCTATCGACCCTGCAAATCGCCGCATAACAGGCTACACCACCAAAAATTCAGGCGGTGTGCCTGACAATTTCAAAAACTATTTCGTCATTGAATTCGACACGCCTTTCACCTACTCCGCCACCGTGCTTGACAGCACGATAACCGAATGTGTCCTGTCGGCCGAAGGCAACCATGCCGGAGCAATCATAGGATTCCCGACGCATAAAGGACAGACCGTTAACGCACGCGTTGCCTCTTCATTCATCAGCCCCGAACAGGCTATTGTCAACCTTAAGGAACTTGGCGACGGAGACTTCGACCGCATAAAATCGGAAGGACGTGCGCGCTGGAATGATGTTCTCGGTCGAATCGAGATTGAACATGACAGCTACGACTTCCAACTCGACCGTCTGCGCACATTCTACTCCAACCTCTATCACGCCCTGCTTTTCCCTCACGCTTTCTATGAAATGGCAGCAGATGGAAAAGTGATGCACTACAGCCCTTACAACGGCGAAATTTGCACCGGATATATGTTTACGGACACCGGCTTTTGGGACACTTTCCGCGCTCTCTTCCCATTGGTCAATCTCCTGTATCCATCCGAAAGCGTGAAGATTCAGGAAGGCCTTGTCAATGCCTACAATGAAAGCGGTTTTCTTCCCGAATGGGCGAGCCCGGGCCACCGAGGATGCATGGTGGGCAACAATAGCGCATCTGTTGTTGCCGATGCCTATATCAACGGCATTCGCGGTTATGATATTGAAAAACTTTGGGAAGCTGTCACTTCCGGTGCGCATAAAGTGCATCCTACTGTCAGTTCAACAGGCCGTCTCGGTCATGAATACTATGACCGTCTCGGATATGTGCCCTACAATGTCGGGATTAATGAAAGTGCTGCACGCACTCTCGAATACGCCTATGACGACTGGTGTATCTACGAACTCGGAAAGGCTCTTGGCAAATCAAAGAAAGAGATTGAACCGTATGCCAAAAACGCCATGAACTACCGCAATCTCTTTGACCCCGAGCATAAACTCATGCGTGGCAAAAAAGAGGACGGATCATTCCAAAGTCCTTTCAATCCGTTGAAATGGGGCGATGCCTTCACAGAAGGCAATTCATGGCACTACACATGGTCTGTGTTCCATGATCCTCAAGGTCTCATTGACCTTATGGGCGGCGACAGTCATTTCAATGAAATGATGGATTCCGTGTTCAACGTTCCGCCGGTGTTTGATGACAGCTACTATGGATTTCCAATCCATGAAATACGCGAAATGCAGATCATGAACATGGGCAATTACGCACACGGCAATCAGCCCATACAACACATGATATATCTGTATGACTGGTCCGGCCAGCCTTGGAAAGCACAATATTGGGTTCGCGAAGTCATGAACCGGATGTACACGCCCAACCCCGATGGATATTGCGGCGATGAAGACAACGGACAGACATCGGCATGGTATGTGTTCTCCGCTCTCGGTTTTTATCCCGTAGCTCCCGCCTCCGGCCAATATGCCATTGGAGCGCCACTGTTCAAATCTGTAAAAATACGGCTTGAAAACGGCAACACTGTCACCATCAAAGCGCCTGATAACAGTGATAAAAACCGGTTTGTCGAATCTTTGACCGTCAATGGTCAGCCATACGACAAAAACTATATCACATTCAATCAGCTGACATCAGGAGCTACTCTCGACTTCAATATGAGCGCTACGCCTAATCTCACGCGCGGCACGTCTGTAGAAGCGCGTCCCTATTCATTCTCGCGCTCTGACGATGCCCCGGATTTAAAAGCCAAAAAGAACAGGAAACGTAAATAAACCAAACATTCCAACACAGACATGACCATACGCCGACTTCTGACTGCTTGCCTTCTGCTACTGTTGATCACAATGGTAGCGGAAGCCTCACGCAAGTGGGAAGAAGTCAACCGGATGCCAGGGGTGGATATTGAACAACGCGCTGATCTGGATAACGATGCCGTTAATATAACAGTAGTTGACAATTTCGTCTATATTTCGATCCGTCAGCGCACACCTGTCAAAATATTCACAATTCTAGGACAGCCGATTGTGCAGGAAACACTTCAACCCGGCATCTACCGTTTCCGCCTGACAGCAAGAGGCATATACCTGCTGAAAATCGGTTCTACAACCCGCCGCATCACAATCTAAACGGCAGCTTCCGCAATTCCTTATTTTTCACTTACGCAATGCATTGGCTGCCCTGCGAAGATAATCCGCCGCCTTATCGTCAGCGTTAGCGGCATAACGCATCTGTGTCTCGTAGTTGTCCATTGCCCTTTCAGCCCGGCGGTTATAATCTTTTGCCCGGTCAACATTTCCTTTTCGGGTATAATATGCCGCTTCACGCTGATATCCCTCCGCTTTTTTGAGATAATATTGGGCTTCCCGACGATAACCATCAGCCTTCTTCTGATAATATTCAGCCTCTTTGGTGTATTGCCGAGCCTGTCGAGAGGCATAATCATCTGCCTGAGCTGTAAATGACACCAGCGTCACAAGGAAAAGCAAGAAAATCGATATCTTTGTTTTCATCATATTAACTCCAATCAACGAATTTAAGATTGAAAATATAAGACTCCGGATAATCTTTCAGTATTCTTGCTCCATCCACCTTTTCTCTGCACATGGTTGAAAGCACATCGTCATCCAACCATTTTACCATTTGAGATTTAGCTACATTTGTTCCGGCATCCTTGAATTCTTCTTTGAATCTCGGATCATAAATAGAAGGATTATAAACCGTGAAGCCATGATCGGTAGCCCAATCCCAACAATCCCACAAGTTGTAATTAACAGCAGAACCCGCATATAGTATTATTCTTGCAACTTGATTACTTTTATTGCTATCAGAATAAATTGTGAGTGTAATGTCTAATTTCGCCATATGTTATGATCTTTTTTATAAACTGTTGCAAGCAAAATTCTATCAGTACTGCTACCGCCCTAATATCCTTAAAACCATCCATTTGGTAGGATCGAGGCATGCCTCGATCGCGATGACGATTTCAGTCGAGACATGCCCATATATGGGGAACATCTCGAATAATCTCCTAATATATTTTACTGAATTTTTTAGACTGTCAGAATTTCTTTTTCCTTGGCGGCAAAAAGTTCATCAATTTTCTTGAGATACTTGTCATGCAGTTTCTGGGCAGTTGTCTCTGCATCTTTTTCCACATCTTCCGGCATACCTTGTTTAACAGCTTTTTTCAAGCCTTCAATAGCATCGCGGCGAGCATTGCGCACTGACACTTTGGCATTTTCAGCCTCTGCTTTTGACTGCTTCACAAGCTGCTTGCGGCGATCCTCCGTCAGCGGCGGAATACACAGACGGATCACCTCTCCATTGTTTTCCGGCGTAATGCCCAGTTCGGAATTGATGATTGCCTTTTCAATCTCCTTGAACATTGATTTTTCCCACGGAGTGATGGCTATTGTGCGCGCATCAGGAACGGAAACATTAGCCACATTGCTGATAGGCACAACGCTGCCGTAGTATTCAACTCGAATGCCGTCAATAAGTTTTGTGTTGGCTTTGCCGGCACGGATATGTGACAGAGCTTCATCGAGATAAGCCACAGCCAGCTCCATTTTCTCTTCAGCCGGATTTAGATAATCTGATACTTCCATAATATAATTTTTTTATTTTTTTCAATATACCAATGTTCCGATAGGCTCTCCTGATATAACCTTGGCCAGATTGCCTACTGTGTCCATATCGAATACTATTATAGGCAGTCCGTTTTCCTTGCAGAGAGCCGTTGCAGTCAGATCCATTACTTTCAATCCACGGCTTAGCACTTCATCGTATGATATTTCCGAGAATTTAGTTGCAGTAGCATCTTTTTCCGGATCTGCCGTATAGACTCCATCTATACGCGTTCCCTTCAGCATTACATCTG
Organism: uncultured Bacteroides sp.; assembly: GCA_964438665.1. Taxonomy (GTDB): domain Bacteria; phylum Bacteroidota; class Bacteroidia; order Bacteroidales; family Muribaculaceae; genus Paramuribaculum. Next base: position 10,797 of record CAYTLU010000337.1, on the reverse strand, counting down.
CCTTGACCTCTATGCCGCGAAGAGCTGAGCCGGTGTCGGTGGTAAAAAATGGATTGCCTGTTCCGCCTGCCATAATGGCAACACACCCGGATTCCAGCGTTTCAATTGCACGGCGGTTACTGTAATGCTCACCGATAGGAAACATGTTTATTGCCGTGAACACTTTTGCCGGTTGTCCTGCTGCTTCCAGAGCCGAACTCAAAGCCAGTGAATTGATTGTAGTGGCAAGCATTCCCATTTGATCTCCTTTGACGCGATCAAAACCTTTGGATGCTCCCTGCAGTCCGCGGAATATATTGCCTCCGCCTATCACTATTGCAACCTCTATTCCTCCTTTAACAACTTCGGCAATCTGACGAGCATAATCATCCAGACGCTCACGGTCAATGCCATAGCCTTGTTTTCCCATCAGCGACTCTCCGCTGAGTTTCAACAATACTCGCTTATATTTCGATTCCATATATATCTTATTTATTTTATTGTTTTCGCAAACTTAAGCAATAATTTCCGGTTTGCCAAACACGGATCAATTGCCGGTGTTCAGTACCGGCTGTGCAGGTTCGTCGGCACACAACACTACAAGAAGATTGCTTACCATCGCAGCCTTACGTTCATCATCGAGTTTGACCACATTGTCAGACTCCAGACGGCGTAATGCCATGTCAACCATCGTCACCGCACCTTCAACAATCTTTTCGCGTGCTGAAATGATGGCAGCAGCCTGTTGCCTGCGAAGCATCACAGCCGCTATTTCGGGAGCATAAGCCAAATAATTGATGCGGGCTTCAACAACTTCCATACCGGCCATTGCCAGACGCTCATTTATCTTTTTTTCAAGCAGATCATTTATTTCCTCTCCGCCGTCACGCAGCGTAAGTTCGTCAGATTTGCCGCTTGTCTGGTCATAAGCATAATGTCCTGTCACTTCACGCAATGCCGCATCGCTCTGTATTCTGACAAAGTTACCGAAAGCCGCATTGCTCACAGCGCTTCCATTTGCTCCCAAAGAAGCAGAATCGAGATCAAATACCGCACGGTAAGTATCCTTGATTTTCCATACAAGAACCATTCCTATCAGAACCGGATTTCCTACTTTATCATTAACCTTTATAGGTTCAATATCCATATTGCGTATGCGGAGCGATAATTTTCTTCTGTTCATGAAAGGATTTGTCCAGAAAAATCCTACTTTACGACATGTTCCCTTATAATTGCCGAAAAATATCATTACACGCGCCTCATTAGGTTCCTGTGTGAAATAACCAACGCATCCCAATAAGAAAACTACAACGCATACAGCCGTTACCACGCCGCATAAAACATCATTGCCACCTTCTGCCATAACCCATGTTGCAATAGCTATGAAAGGTATGACAACAAATGTTATTATCAGCATCAAAAAGCCATTTACCAATAGCCCTTTGTATTCATATTCTTCATTTTTCATTATATTTGATTTTTAGTTAGTATAGACTGCTAATTTACAACATTATTTTGTTAATGACAATATGTTATGAATCTATGTTGAAAAAAGTGTTTATAAACATAGATAAATTTATAAATGAATTTAATAATAAAATTTGCATTTAACAGTGTGCTGCCCATATATACCAAAATTTAATTATTCAAAATAAGTTACACCTTATGATAATCATTATTTTCAATAGTGAAATCTACAATATTTGATAAATGAATAGAATAAAGTTGTTAACTTTGCATGTTATAAACAGTATGTTGATAAAGTTGCTAAATTGTTATGTTTCATAGACTATATGATGTAGATAAACTTAATATAACATGAAATTGCAGCTCAATAAGCCATACATGCAAGTAAAGTGCCGAAAAGTTATCAATGCTATTAACATGCTTTTATATTATTCTTTAAAAAAATTTTTTAAAACTATAAATTAAAAATAAAGAAATGAATGTTGACAAAGGCTATGTCGATGCCCCCATTGATTCAACGCTTGATTTGAAAAAGGAGATTGAAAGGCTGAAAAAAGAAAAGCGTGCTGTTGTCATGGCGCATTATTATCAGAAAGGAGAGATTCAGGATGTTGCCGATTATATAGGCGACTCTTTGGCTCTGGCCCGGAAAGCCACTGAAATAGATGCTGACATCATTGTGCTTTGTGGAGTTCATTTCATGGGTGAGACAGCCAAGATTCTTTGTCCTGACAAAAAGGTGATAGTGCCTGATATGAATGCAGGTTGTTCGTTGGCTGACAGCTGCGATGCCGATGATTTTGCCTCTTTCATCAAGCAACATCCGGGACATACCGTGATCAGCTATGTCAACACTACTGCTAAAGTGAAGGCTTTGACTGATATAGTGGTGACATCGGGAAATGCCAAGGAAATAGTTGATAGTTTGCCTGAGGATGAAAAAATTATATTCGGTCCTGACCGTAATCTCGGAGAATATATAAATGCTCAGACAGGAAGGAATATGATTGTATGGAATGGTGCCTGTCATGTTCATGAACAGTTTTCATTGGAAAAGATACTTGAATTAAAGAAACAGTATCCTCAGGCCAAGATTCTTGTTCATCCCGAATGTAAGAAACCGCTTCAGCTGATAGCCGATAAAGTAGGATCAACGGCTGTTCTTCTGAAATATGCATGCGAATCTCCGGTTAAAGAATTCATCGTGGCCACCGAAAGCGGCATCCTTCATGAAATGCAGAAGCGTTGCCCTGAAAAATTATTCATACCTGCTCCTCCAAACGATTCAACCTGTGCTTGCAATGAATGTTCATACATGAAATTGAACACGCTTGAAAAACTTTACAACAGTCTTCTATATGAACTTCCGGAAGTGAAGGTGGAGGAAAGCATAATAGATAGAGCCAGACTTCCTATTGAAAGAATGCTCGAATTATCTGAAAATATTAAGAAATAGAAATATTACATATTATATATAATGGACTACAATCATAAAGATATAGAAAGCCGTTGGCAGCAGTATTGGAAAGAAAATGCTACTTATCGCACGGAAATAAACACTGATAAACCTAAATTCTATGTGCTTGACATGTTTCCTTATCCTTCGGGTGCGGGATTGCATGTTGGTCATCCGCTCGGCTATATTGCCTCTGATATATATTCGCGCTACAAACGTCTGAAAGGATTCAATGTGTTGCATCCGATGGGATATGATGCCTATGGACTTCCGGCAGAACAATATGCCATTCAAACAGGACAGCATCCGGAGATAACAACGAAGGTGAACACCGAACGCTATCGTTCGCAGCTTGACAAAATAGGGTTCTGTTATGATTGGGATCGCGAGATCAAGACGTGTGATCCGGATTATTATAAATGGACGCAGTGGGCTTTTATCCGCATGTTCAACCATTATTATGATACAGAGGCAGAAAAAGCTATGCCAATATCAGATTTGGTGAAGCATTTTGAAAAAAGCGGAACAGAAGGAGTTAAGGCCGCATGCACTGATGAAAGCCTTGTTTTCACGGCAGAGCAGTGGATTGCTATGGATGAGAAGATGAAAAGCGACACTTTGATGAATTATCGTATAGCCTATCTTGGCAACACTATGGTCAATTGGTGTCCTAAGCTTGGAACTGTGCTTGCTAATGATGAGGTAAGCGAGGGTGTGTCAGTGCGTGGGGGCTATCCTGTTGAACAGAAGCTCATGTATCAGTGGTGTCTGCGTGTGTCAGCCTATGCTCAGCGTCTGCTTGAGGGGCTTGACCGCATTGACTGGACAGAATCGTTGAAAGAAACTCAGCGAAACTGGATAGGGCGTTCGGAGGGTGCTGAAATGCGTTTTGCCATTGACAATAGTGATATAGAGCTGGAAATATTCACAACGCGTGCCGATACGGTATTTGGAGTGACTTTTATGGTTCTTGCTCCTGAAAGCGATTATGTTGATATGGTGACAACGCCTGAACAACGTAAAGCCGTTGACGATTATCGTCAGAGTATAAAGCACAAGACAGAGCGTGAGCGCATGATAGATAAAAAGGTGAGCGGTGTGTTCACCGGCGCTTATGCCATAAATCCTCTTTCCGGTAAGAAAATTCCTGTATGGGTAAGCGATTATGTGCTGGCAGGATATGGAACAGGTGCCATTATGGCTGTTCCGGCTCATGACAGTCGTGACTATGCTTTTGCACGCCATTTCAATCTTCCTGTCATTCCTCTTATTGAAGGTGCTGACGTGAGCGAGGAAAGTTTTGATGCCAAGAGCGGCAAGATGATAAATTCGTGTGGTCCTGAATTGGATTTGAATGGTCTTGAAGTTAAGGATGCAATTGCAAAGGCAAAGAAATTCATCGAAGAAAAAGGCATAGGAAGAGTAAAGGTAAATTATCGTCTTCGTGATGCTATTTTCAGCCGTCAACGTTATTGGGGCGAACCTTTTCCTGTATATTATAAAGAAGGAGTGCCATATATGCTTTCCGATGATCAGCTTCCGTTGCATTTGCCGGAAGTTGATAAATATCTTCCTACGGAATCCGGCGAACCTCCGTTGGGACGCGCTAAAAACTGGAAATCGACTGAAGGATATCCTCTCGAACTATGCACTATGCCGGGATTTGCCGGATCGTCGGCTTATTATTTGAGATATATGGATCCTCACAATAGCGAAGCACTTGTTTCAAAAGAAGCTGATGAATATTGGCGCAATGTGGATCTTTATATAGGTGGTACGGAGCATGCCACAGGCCACCTTATATATAGCCGTTTCTGGAATAAGTTTCTCTATGATCTCGGACTTGTTTGCGAAGATGAGCCTTTCAAAAAGCTCATCAATCAAGGTATGATTCAAGGTCGCAGCAATTTTGTTTATCGTATAAAGGACACCAATACATTTGTAAGCTATAATCTTCGCAAGGACTATGATGTGACTCCGATACGTGTTGACATCAACATTGTCAGCAATGACCAGCTTGATCTGGATGCTTTCCGCCAGTGGCGTCCTGATTTCAATGATGCTGAATTTATATTGGAGGATGGCAAATATATATGCGGATATGCTGTTGAAAAGATGTCTAAATCGATGTTCAATGTTGTAAATCCGGATGATATAGTTGAAAAATACGGTGCTGATACGCTTCGTCTCTATGAAATGTTTCTTGGTCCACTGGAACAGAGCAAACCGTGGGACACTAATGGCATTGACGGAGTCAACCGTTTTCTTAAAAAACTTTGGGGATTGTTCTACAAAGGCGGACAATGGACTGTGACTGACAGTGCGCCCACAAAGGAAGAGTTGAAATCACTTCATAAACTGATAAAAAAAGTCAGTCAGGATATAGAGAATTTCTCTTTCAATACGTCGATAGCTGCATTTATGATATGCGTGAATGAATTGACGCAGCTGCGATGCCATAGCAGAGAAGTGCTTTCTAATTTAATAGTAGTATTGACTCCGTTTGCTCCACATATTTCAGAAGAACTGTGGCATGCGCTTGGCAATGAAACCACTGTATGCGATGCGCAATGGCCTGAATATAAAGAAGATTATCTGAAAGAGTCAAATGTCACCTATGCCGTGTCATTTAATGGTAAGACCCGCTTCAATATTGAGGTTGCAGCCGATATGCCGCGGGAAGAGGTGGAGAAGCTGGTTCTTGCCAATGAAGCGGCGCAAAAATGGATGGAAGGAAAAACAATAAGGAAAATTATAGTTGTTCCGGGTAAGATAGTCAACATTGTATTAGCATAATATATTGCCTTATCGACCGTTATATATAGGCAATGGAAAATAGGAAAAAAATAGTTTTTGCCACAAACAATGTCCATAAACTTTCTGAAATAAGAAAGATTATGGGCGATCAGTGGCAGGTTTTGTCTCTTTCTGATATAGGTTGTCATGAAGATATAGATGAGACTGCTGACACTCTTAAAGGAAATGCCGAGATAAAGGCCGGCTATGTAAAGCAGCATTACGGCTATGATTGTTTTGCTGACGATACAGGGCTTATGGTGGATGCTTTAAATGGTGAGCCGGGAGTATATTCGGCCCGATATGCCGGTGAAAATCATGATTCTGCAGCCAATATGGCTCTTCTTCTGAAAAAAATGGAGGATAAAGATGACAGGCATGCCCATTTCTCTACGGTCATTGCACTTGCCATCGGAGATGAAATGAAGTTTTTTGAAGGCAGAGTAGATGGAGAGATAATGAGAGAGCCTTCAGGGTCTGAAGGTTTCGGCTATGATCCTGTTTTCCGTCCTGAAGGTTATTCAGTGTCATTTGCGGAAATGGATGCTTCTGAAAAAAATGCTATCAGTCATCGTGGACGTGCAACGGCAAAACTAATGGAGTATCTGTTGAATAGTTAAAAGATTATCTGTATAAAACACATTTTGTCAATGAAAAAAAGCTATATAATAATACTGTTGGTCATTATATCAGGACTGACAAATAGTTTTGTCTATGGTCAGAAAAATCCGATCGGAACATGGAAGAATTATCCTATATATTCCAACCCTCCGCAGAAAGTGATTGAGACAGAAAACATGGTATATTACACTGTCGGCGGAAATCTGTTTTCATATGACAGAAAAAATGATGAAAGCTATTCATATACCGTTGACAATAAACTTAATGATGCCGATATATCAAACATATATTATAATTTTGAAAAAAACTATCTGGTTATATGCTATGAATCAGCCAACATAGATTTGTTATATGACGATGGAAAAGTAAAGAATTTGTCTGATATAAAGGATTCACCGCTTGATCCGCCGTTGACCATTACAAATGTGTGTTTTGATGGAGATTTCCTATATGTAGCGACTGCTTTCGGACTGGTGAAATTCAATGAGCCAAAAGGCGAGGTTGTGACATCAGGCGATTATGGGAAGCAGATAAATGCTTTGTGTGTCCTTGGCGATCGGCTATTGGTTCATTCAGATGGATATATGTGGTGGATAGACAAGAATTCGATGCTGAAAAGATGGGAATCATTCAATAAACTTTATATTCACAATACACCGATTGAGATGATTCCTCTTTCGGAAAATAAAATACTTGTGCACTTGCAAAACACCCAGTATTTGCTTGCTGTGCATAATATAAATTTTGAGGATGGCAGGTTAGGATGGAAACCTTTTACAGTTCCTCACACAAGCATTCCTAATTACGTTATTCACGGAGAAGATGGAGAAATATATTATATAGCAGACAAAACATTATATACGGTGGATTTGGAAAATCTTGATTCGCCAAAAGAAATAAAGCTGTCGGTTTTGCCTGATGATATGGAGTGGGATGTTGCGGGATCATATAGCGGTTCGGCTTCTATATGGTCTCTGACAAAAGAGGGATTGGCAAATTATTCTGTTGACGGCGAAGGAGGGCTGACAGTGTTGACAGACAGATTCAAGCCTGATGCATTCCCTGTTGGGAATGTCAGATTCTTTTTCACTTCACAAGATGGGAAACGACTATATGCACAAAACAGTGGGGAGACATCCTATAAATTCGGCGGTTCAACGCGTGGACTTGAAAACTCTCAGACCGCAGGATATATTGATCTTGAAACGCAATCAATGAAAGATGTGACGGCTTTTCCTGTAGAAGCCAGGTCTGATGAAACTGTACACGGACAGAAATCTCTTGGAAAATACGCATTGGCTCCGGGTAGCATAGCAGAGAGTCCGTCTGACCGGGATATTTATTTTCTATCGACATCAAATGACGGTATATATAAAATAAAAAACGGTGAGGTTGAAGGATATTATGGAAGCAATAATTCTCCAATGTGGAATTTGAGCAACAACAGGAATATTGTTAATTATAATTCATTTGACAGAGCCGGAAATCTCTGGGCAAGTACATGGGCAAACAATTACAAATTATCACCGATAATAATTCTTCCTGCCGATAAGATAGGTTTGAATCCATCGGAAGTTAAAAAAGAGGATTGGATTCATCCGGATTTGAGTGAATTATCATATTGGGGAGGTATGGATTGTAAAATTTTCCATTGCAAACATTCCAATATTGTGTTCATTCTTCAGTCAACTCATGAAATATTTGTATGCGACACCAAAGGCACGTTCAATAATTTTTCCGATGACAAATATCATTTGTGGGAAAATGTGTATGATCAGGATGGAAAGATATATGATAAATTGATGCTTGCATCTATATGTGAGGATCTTAACGGAAAAGTTTGGATTGGAACAAATGCCGGTATCTTTGAAATAAACCCGTCGAATGCTTTGAATCCGAATGCTGCATTCACTCACTTGAAAGTTCCGCGTAACGATGGATCAAATCTGGCCGACTATCTTTTGGGTACGGATCTTGTCATGGATATTTCGGTTGATGCTGCAAACCGCAAATGGGTTGCCACGTATGGTTCCGGAGTCTTTCTCGTTAATCCGTCAGGCAATGAAATAATCGAGAACTTCACAGAAGATAATTCACCATTGCCAACGAATAAAGTAAATTGCATATACGCCGACCAAAAAAGCGGTGTGGTATATATAGGCACTGATAAAGGTCTTGTTTCATATACGAGTGATGCGACTCCTTCCAAAGATAATTATGATGATATATTGGTTTATCCCAATCCTGTCAAGCCGGAATTCCGGGGAGATGTGAACATCACCGGACTAATGGATAATTCGCTTGTAAAGATTGCCGACGCGGCCGGCCAGGTGATTGCGCAGGGACGTTCGGAAGGCGGACGTTTCGTGTGGAATGCATGTAATTCTGCCGGTAAAAGGGTGAAATCAGGTGTTTACTATGTACTTGTGTCGCAGAATGCATCGGGATCTTCATCAGGAGCGGTGGCTAAAATAATGGTGATAAACTGATGTAATAAGAAGATCGTTCTTTTTAAGAGTTTTATATAAAAACATTTTCTTGAAATGAAGCAGAAATTGAGTTATAGAAACGAAGATGATAAATGTTATGGAGCTACAGGCATGGCCGTAGCAATTGTCATATTTGATGGAGAGGATATGCTGGCAGGGATGGATATTGATTCCGAACCCGAATCGATTATGCAGTTCACGGAAGATTTCTATTTCAATGGCAATCCCGGCTTTTCGGCAAAGAATGCGTGGAATCAGATATTGAAGAATTTCAATCTGACAATGGCTCTGTCGCTTGGAAATGTCATCTGCCGGAATATAATGTATAATTCAAAGACTGTTGATGAGGAGATCAAGCGTTATCTTCATGATCTGATGGTTGAGGAAGGACGCTCAAATTGCGCTCTTGATGATGACGAGACAACGCGTCTTTTTGAAAAGAACTATTCCTATCTGACCAGAGTATTCAATCATAGCGGAGTTCAGAGCATAGCTCGTAGTTTTGCATCAGCCATTAAAGCGAAACGCCGGATGACGCGCATGGATATTCTGGAACAGCTCAGAGAACTTTCAATGCTCTGATTTATTTATCTACAAGAAATTTGAAATATTTCCTCACGATATAGACAATCGGCAGAGTGATGACAAAAGCTGTTGCTGAGGTCAATAATCCGGAAGCAATGCCGTCTGTCAGACTTTCAGGATTGATTTTAAGGATAAACAGTGCTATTCCCTTGATAAATGCGAGAGCCAGCAGATGGAATCCGCATATTATCAGTGTGCCTGAGGATACAAATCTTATAAATTTACATTCTCCGAAAGCATAGGCCAGCAGTTTTGAGACGCACACTATCATAGCCGCACCGCTTAAGGCGGCTATGATGAAAAGCGGCATGTTGCCATAGTGAATGACATAAAATGAAACTTCCTCATTTGCAGAGAATGAAAACAGATAAATCACGGAAGATATTATCAAAACAGCTGTGATTGAAAGAAGGTCAGACACTTTATTAGTGGATTGGTTCTCTCCGTATAATCGCCATTGACGTCCTAAAGCATAGAAAGCGAGTCCTGCCAATGATGGGCCTATGGCATAGGGAAGCATGCCTATTTTATCATCGAGTAGGCCGGTTGCGAGATATAGGATAGCAAAGCTCGCAACGGCTATAATCCAAGGCTGTTTCAATCTTTTTCCTATCGGATAGTAGATTGCCTCTACAATAAAGAAACTTATGAGTGACCACATGGGGATGTCATGGACAAGCATAGGGCCGATTCCTGTCAGAATACCGATCAGCGGTGACTGCCACTGAACAGGATTCACGGAGTCAGGACCGTAATGGCGAAGAACAGTGATCCACGCTGCATAGGCAATGATGTTTATCCACAAATAAGGAACTATCAGCTGTCTGGTGCGTTTTTTTAGAAATCTGCCTGCTTCGGGATTGTTATTGTATGAAAAAAGATAGCCGGACATGAGAAAGAACAGTGGCATGACGAATGCTTTCAGAGCTTTCGTAAGTTCGGCATCACAATGTGTGTGAATGATGATGACGAAAAATATGGTGATGGATTTGGCGTAGTCAATCCATTGTATCCTTTGTTTCATAAAACAGGCTTTTTGTTTTGTCTAATACCGGTGTTTCCAGTCCGGCGGCATCGAGGATGGTATGGAAAAAGGCATCAGTGGTCGATGCTGCCGGACTGTTATTGCGCAATGCGGCTATTTTTTCGGGGTAGAATGAAAGGTATTTGCTTGAATACCATACCAGGCATGCCGGACGGTGAAGCGGTTCGGTTTCCAATGCATGAAGGTAGATTCCGTCTTCGCCGAGGGATTCTCCATGATCTGAAATGAAAATGATAATGGCATTGCGATTCTCAACGAGCTTGCTCAGCTGCTTGAGAAAGGTGTCTGTTGCCAGTATGCTGTTGTCGTAAGCGTTGACAATCTCTTCATGCGTCAGTCCGGAAATGTCTTTATGGCGC
>CAYTLU010000336.1:0-4447 GCA_964438665.1 uncultured Bacteroides sp. | reverse complement strand
GTAAAAATAGAGAAAAGCGCAGAATTCGAAGGCGAACTGCCTTCGGATTGCGAAGTATATATCCATAATACTGTGCCTACGGCATCGATAGACTTGTCATCAGGCGGTTCGTCGAAAAATATATATGCCACGGTGGCTACGATAAAGGCTCGCAAGATGGCCGACAATTTGTATTGTGCCATTGTCGTTCCTCAGAATATAGAGTCGCGCCGTCCGTTGGTTGAAATAGTAACCAATGGAGTATCCTATCTTATGGAGGGCAAAATCTCGTTTCGTCAGGGCTATGCCCACACAATGGTTATAACTTTGGCCAAGAATCCTGACCAAACAAAAATCGAAATCGGCGGCACAATCGGCGGCTGGAACTGATCAATGTGATAAATCATGTATATACACTATCGGGGTCGAGAATTGTCTCGACCCCGATAGTTGTTATTTGTCATTATGTTCAGGGCACCGGCTTCAGCGATATGGCGAAACCGCCGCCACGCGCCATGCGGATGGGAAGCGTTGACGCCGAAGTCACCTCTCGGCTGGTGATGACGTAGGCTTCCGGATTGGTGTAGCAATCGGCATCCGGAGCATCGGCATAGATAGTTGCCATATATTTCTGTCCGGGGGTTAGGAATGAGAAATCAACCGTATAGTCGCGGGCATCTTCATTGGTCACTCCGCCTACATACCATGCCGGCGAATCGATGTCCTGACGCGCAACTACGATAAACTCTCCCGGTTCGGCATCCAGATAGCGGCTCTCTTTCCAATCCACAGGCACCTCCTTGATAAACTGAAACGCATCCATCTTCTCGGCATAATGCTCCGGAAGGTCGGCGGCCATCTGCAACGGAGAGTACATAGTGAGATACAACGCCAGCTGATTGGCAACGGTGGCCTTCTTGTGTTCCTTCGATCCGGGAACAAACGACCCTATATCCATACGGAAAATGCCGGGAGTGAAATCCATCGGACCGCCTTTCAGACGTGTGAATGGCAGAATCGTCACATGTCCGGGCGACATATTGCGATATTCCGTCCCCATCGCGCTCTCGTTGCCGACGAGATTGGGATATGTCCGGGCGAGACCGGTCGGTCGCACCGCCTCATGGCCGTTGACCATAATCTTATGTTCGGCGGCTTTCTTGACGGCATTGAGATAGTGGTTCACGGATTTTTGGTTGTAATGATTCTCTCCAAGCGGAAGTATATTGCCCACATAGCCGCTCTTGACAGCGTCATAGCCATATTTGTTCATCAAGTCATAAGCCATCTCCATCCAACGCTCATAGTTTGGAATCGACCCGGATGTCTCATGGTGCATCATCAGTTTTATGCCTTTGGAGTGGGCGTAATCGTTAAGTTCCTTGATGTCAAAATCGGGATAAGGCGTGATGAAGTCAAACACAAAATCCTTCTCCTTGCCGAACCAGTCTTCCCAGCCGATGTTCCAGCCTTCGACAAGGAGCTGATCCATACCGTTTTCAGCGGCAAAGTCGATATATCGTTTCACCTTTTCATTGTTCGCGCCGTGAAGTCCGTGCGGCTTTGCCTTGGCATAGTCAAACGTCGCGAGATCAAAATTCTCGGCATTGGTGTATGACCACTGGCTTTTGCCGGTGATCATCTCCCACCACACACCCATATATTTCGTGGGATGAATCCACGATGTGTCATCAATGGCCGATGGCTCGTTGAGATTGTAGATCAGATTCGAAGCCAGAATATCAGTGGCCTTGTCGCTGACCATGATAGCGCGCCACGGCGTTGAGAACGGCAGCTTGATTTCGGCCTTGTTGCCATTGCGGTCGGGCGTAAGCCATGACGTGAACACCATTGTTGAATCATCCAGATTCAGATGCATGACCGGAAAATCGATCAGAGCGGCTTCGTGCAGATTGACATACAGCCCATTGTCGCCCTTTAGCATCAGCGATGTCTGCACACCGGTCGGTGAAAACGATGTCTGCGACACATTTCCAAGCTTCTCACTTGAATTATAGCTGCGTATCTCGCTCAGGCGTGACTTGACATACTCATATTCCTGTGTGTCGTAATCTCCCGGAATCCACCATGCCATCATGTCTGACGGCATGGCAAACTGCGTCAGCTCATCTGTAACGATCAGTTTCTTTCCGTCAGACACCGGGAAACGGTAACGAAACCCGATGCCGTCATTATAAGCGCGGAAATCTATATCCATTTCAAACGCCCGGCCGTCAACCGTCTTCATCAGCCTGACGGTCATCGCATTATAATTATCCTCGATCCGTTCGTTCTCACCCCACACCGGAGTCCATGATCCGCGCTCCTCCGAACGGTCAACGCCCATAATGCGGAAATCCTCCGTTGCATTGAATCCTTTAAACTCAAAGCCCATGCCTGAGGTATTGACAACAGGCAGACCCTTATAGCCGACGCTATAAACAGGCTCACCGCCCTTTGCCACATCAAAAGTCACGGCAACATTGCCGTCCGGCGAACGGAGCACCTCCTCAGAGCCCCACGTCGTCAAGGCGCATCCGGTCAACAACCCGCATGCAATCATCAGATTAAGTTTCATAACAATTTGTCGCTATTGTTTTTAGTAAGTATGATATTTCATTGCAAATATAAGAAGAATATTCGGCGAAAAAAAATGCCGAATTTATTCCTCGGTAATGACACCACGACTTTTAAGATACTGCCGGGTGGTATCATAGCCGCTTCTGAACACCTTCGTGATTCCCCTCATGTCAAAAACCTTATAGCTGGCAATCTCAGCTATATTCACAAGCATATCGCAACGGTTCATATCCGCAACCATATTGTTTCGCGACATAAGCTCATAGCTGCGCATCGCAACATTTATGATACCGTCCTTTGCCGCCGGGCGGCATCTTGCCGGAGAGCAATTGACACCCGCCAGAAAACGACACTTGTCACGGATGGCCCACGCCGGAAGATTTGCAAGCACCCCGCCATCAACATAGCGGCAGCCATCTATCACCTCCGGTGAAAACACCACCGGAACGCAGCACGAAGCCGCTACGCAATCAGCCAGATCCCCGCTCCAGAAAGCATGCTTCTGTCCCTTGTCAAAATCCGTGGCACACACCACCGTCGGCACCGGCAATTGCTCCAGCCTGTCATAAGGCACATTTTTGCGCAGAAACTCCTTAAACTTGTCGAGCCTGAAAATCCCCTCCTTCGGAATAGCCCATTTTGCCAGATCATTAAACCGCAATTCCTGAAACATATCCAGCATCTCCCGAGGTGGGATTCCGGCCGCATGCAGCACCGCAACCACCGAGCCCGCGCTGACTCCGGCCAGCACATCTGCTTTCAGCCCAACCTCCAGCATTGCCTCTATCGCGCCACAATGCGCAAAGCCCCGCGCGCCGCCCCCACTGAGAGCCAGCCCAACCTTAAAAGGATACTTTGGCCGCGTATTCCGCCTGACCTCAAATCCAAACATCTTCATACCCTGATATCAATCTTTTGTTGTTTTAGCCTTATCATTTTCTGCCCGAATCAACTCATCATCCATTATAACGCCTCAGAGCCCCCATTGGATCACCGGGCCTCCAAAAATACATCTTTTCCCCGAAAAAACCAACACCCCCAACCTCCATGTTTCTCAACCCGATTGCCACCTCAAAAATTCTCTGTATTTTTGCATAAATTGGACTATTAGCAATTTATCAATGAATCTGACTATTGTATGAAAGCCGACGAAATAAAAAGCCTGTTTGACAGTTTTGAATCTATCGCCATTGAATATGAGGGCGTTGAATGTTGGAGTGCCCGCGAACTTGCGCATGTTATGGGTTACGTCCAGTGGCGTAACTTTCAGTCAATCATAGAAAAAGCAAAGGAATCGGCAGAAAATGCCGGCGAGTCTGTTTCCGACCATTTTGCTGACGTCAGCAAAATGGTTTTATTAGGTTCAGGCGCTGAACGTCAAATAGATGACATCATGCTCACTCGCTATGCATGCTACCTCGTGGCTCAAAATGGCGACCCTCGCAAGTCGGAAATTGCGTTCGCTCAAAACTATTTTGCAGTACAGACTCGCCGTGCGGAACTTGTACATCAGCGACTTCTCGACTATGAGCGTGTGCAGGCGCGGGCAAAACTCGCTGACACCGAACAACACCTTTCCGGCGTGCTCTACGAACGAGGCGTTGACTCCAAAGGCTTTGCAATTATCCGCACAAAAGGCGACCAAGCCTTGTTCGGACTTAACACAGCAATGATGAAACGGCGCGTAGGCGCACCCGAAAAGCGGTCACTTGCCGACTTCCTTTCAACGCTTGCAATCAAAGCCAATGACTTTGCTGCGGAGATGACATCGGTAAATGTGCAACAAAAAGACCTTCGGGGACAAGTTAGTATCGAACGTGAACACATCGACAACAACTCTGCGGTTCGAGATATGCTACTCGACCGAGGCATACGCCCCGAAGCCCTC
>CAYTLU010000335.1:0-2966 GCA_964438665.1 uncultured Bacteroides sp. | reverse complement strand
TTGTCTGTCAATGTTAATGACTATAGATGCCTAAGGAGTTATTTAAATAGTGCACTGCGCCATACTTTTTTTAATAATACTTTCATAAGCCATACTTTTGCATCCACATGGCCTTGTTGGTCCGCCAATTCAAGCCACTTTTTGGCTTCGGTAAGATTCTGCGCAACTCCTTGGCCATTATAGTAGCAAAGACCGAGATCATACTGAGCGGCTGCAAAACCTTGTTCGGCAGCCTTGCGATACCATTTTACTGCTTCTGTATAATTCTTTTTAACACCTAGGCCTTTGCCATACATAAGCCCAAGACTATTCTGAGCGGGGGCATGACCTTGTTCAGCAGCTTTGCGATACCATATAAGAGCTTTTGTATAATTCTTCACGACACTTTGACCATATTCATACATCACTCCAAGATTGAACTGAGCATCAGCATGACCTTGTTCGGCGGCTTTGCTATACCATGTAACGACTTTTGTGTAATTCTGCGTAACACCTAGACCATTATAGTAGCAGAGACCTAGATTATTCTGAGCATCTGCATGACCTTGCTCGGCAGCTTTGAGAAAATAAGGAACAGCCTTTTGGTAATCTTCTGATAAGTAAAATTTATATCCCTTATCATAAAGTTCATTCGGGTCTTCTTCCTGTGTCGCCTCGTTGGGCAGAACTCGCTCTTGGATGGGGATATTGAGCCATTTCCTTAAATCTTTTATCAGCCGTTCCAACGAATCTGTCGATTGACCGTCTATCTGTTGTTTCAAGCCAAAATCAAAACTGAACTCGTCCGTCAGTGGCGTGCCATCGATATTGATAAAAACAATTCTCTTGTTTTTTGACGATGCAAAATTCAGCTCCCTTACAGTCCAATCTTTTTCAAAATCATGGATCCCTGTGTGTGCCTTAGAATACATAAACAAAACGACTTCACAGCGATTGATAGCTTTGATTATTACATTCTTAAACTGCGCATCACTCTCTATGCCATCAAGGTCAATCCAGCAATCTTCGCCAATCTGCGACTCTATAAGATGTCTTATTTCAAAGACTCTTTTTTTATCAGTGCGTTTATATGATATGAATATTCGACTCATTGTATTAGTAATTGCGGTTAACGATATCGAAGCCGAGGCGACGGACGAGGCGGAGGGTGTTCATTGCCATCAGACGGTCGTATTCCTTTTCGCTGTCGGGGAGTTGGGCGTAAGAAACGAGATCGGGATGCTGTTTCAAATCGTCGTTGCGCACCGGCCCATAGGTCCAGCCTTCATCCATTCGGGCACGAGCCCAAATGTCGTGGGCATTCTCGGCAATGGCCTCGGTCAGTTCTTCAAGATCTGCATCAAGATCGATGTCTTCAACATTGATTGGCTGCGGATTATATCCGTTGGCAACTTCTGAAGCCGTAACCATATAATTTCCTGAACACTTCCATGCTTTGAGAAAGACATCCCTGTCAATACCGACATCTCGCAGCGTATCAAGATCCAGATATTCAACATCGCCACCCTCTACCCATGTAACGTAGATGGCATGGAAAGATGGAGCTTTCGCTTTTTTCTTTCCGTCAACAACGTTCTTGTCAATGACTGCTATGACCTGCGTCCCGGAATCGACTGCTTTTTCGAGGTCTTCGACAGTTACGTCATATTTGCGCTCAACATATAGTCCTTTGAGTTCAAGCAGTCGGCCAACATGGTGGAGCGGTGTGCCCTCTTCCCGCACCCAATTGTTGGCTTTTGCTTCTTCGAGAAGCGACCAATGGTCAATGTCGTAATCCAAATGCTGCAAGATAAATGCCTCACATTCAAAAGAGCATAGATTCTCGGGGTTGGCCGCGGCAAGTGCCCACATAGGCAACAGCCGATTCTTCTCCTCTGCTACCACCCGGTCAATTTCAGGCGATAAAGCAAGAATTTCCGCAACTTCGGGATTGTCAGTCAATGACGACAGAATACCGGCCACTTCATCTTCGCTGACATTGCCATCGAGATAAGCTGCAAGCTCTTCATCGGAGATGTAGTTATGTTTATCCTCCATAGCTGTAGTATTTAATGGCAATGCGCGTGAATGCGGCTATTGCACGTCGTTTAATATTATATAAGTTGCCAACTGTCACACCGATGCTTTCGGCATATTTTTCCGGTTCTTCATCTCTGACAATCAGATGCCGGAGGAGATCGGCATATCGTTGGTTTTCCATCAAGGCAAGGAGTCTTGTCACATCAATCTTCAGCGCCACGGCCTGAGCCGTATCAACCATCACGTCTTCATCATGTCTCTCATAAAGAGGCTCTTTCGAGCTGTCATCTATCAATGACTCCCGGTGGCGGATAAAAAATCGGGTAGCCACAACTTTCATCCACTGATACACAGTGCTGCGATATTGAAACTGACGAAGCCTGATGCAATCATCCTCCATCAGATAATCGTACAACTCCGACACCATCTCATTGTATTCAACCGGATAGCTGAACACAAGGCGCATAATGGCCGTCAGGAGAGGTCGGCACTTGACGTAAAGGAATTGCTCCGTAATGCAATTGTCACGGTCAATCAGTCCCTGTATAATCTCTCTGTCAGTCATCATGATTTGATTGGCCTTTCAGGATCGATAATATTCAAAGTCACATCAACTACGTTGTAGTCATTGCTATGTGTTGTTCAAACGGCGAGGTAATAAGTGCAAATTTATTTATTTTTTCTGATACAACACCTATGGATATAAGACTTTTTGACAAATCAAGGATGGAATTGTTAAAAATTTCATCTTACTGACGCGTCTATGCAATAGTCAAGGAATGGAGTTCCCGCTGAACGAGAAAAAACCTCCCGGCATGGATGAGCTGCCGGGAGGTTTACTTCGTACGCCCATGGGGAGTCGAACCCCAATCGTCGGAACCGGAATCCGATATTCTATCCATTGAACTATGGGCGCGTTCTTGCCGGTTTTATAATGCAAAATTAGT
>CAYTLU010000334.1:0-2851 GCA_964438665.1 uncultured Bacteroides sp. | reverse complement strand
GCACAGTTCGTTTTTTATTTGTACTTTTGTAGTAATACTACGTAATATAATATAGGAATCATGAGACTGAGTTTTTCCCGACCGCAACGACCGCATACGATATATGTGCTTAAATCATTCCGTGACAAAACCGGAAAGAGTACCACCAAACGCGTTGAAACGCTTGGCAGCGAGGAGGAAATCGAGAAGAAGTACGGTTGTCCTGATGGTCTCGCATGGGCCAAGGAGTATGTTGCGCGACTCAACGAGGATGAAAAGCTGGGCAAGGAGAAGGTGACGGTGGAGTTGTCTCCGACCGAGCGTATCGTCCAGGGTGAGCAGGTTAGCTACAATTGTGGCGACCTGCTTCTGTTGCCGCTGTATAACGCGCTCGGTCTGCCTCAGATGTGCCGGGAAATAGTGTCCGGCACGAAGGTTAAATACAATCTCAACGAGATACTTGAGACTCTGGTAATGTTGCGTATACTGTGTCCCTGTTCAAAACTGGGCAGTTATATCATGGGCAAAAAGCGCATGCGCAAGATGACGAGCGACATCGGGGATGTTTACCGCGCCTTGTCGTTGTTGTCACCGCATATTGATGACATCCAGTCTGCGGTATGGGAGAACTCGCAGAAGATTATCAAGCGTAATACGCGTGTAATCTACTATGACTGCACCAACTATTATTTTGAGATAGAGGGCAATGACCCCTATGGCGTTGACCCTCGCCATCCTCGCAGGCCAGAGGGGATAAGGAGACGGGGGAAGTCAAAGGAGCACCGGCCCAATCCGATAGTGCAGATGGGACTGCTTATGGACGCCGACGGCATCCCGCTGTCGTTCATTATCTTCCCGGGCAATGAGTCAGAGCAACCCTCGTTGAAACGAATTGAGGAGATGGTGGCCGACAAGTTCGGGCTCAACGAGTTCATAATCAGCACGGATGCCGGCCTGTCCAGCGAGGACAACCGACGGTACAACATGACCGAGGGACGCGAATATATCGCTGTCCAGTCTTTGCCCAAACTACCTGAGAAGGATCAGGATATGGCACTTTCTCCAAAGGGATGGCGCATAGCCTTCCGAGATCGCGGTCTTGGGCCGATATGCCCCGATGATCCCGGAAGGGACACTTTCAACCTTGATGAAATAGACCTTGAAGCCGAGCGTCACACAAAATTCTACAAAGAAATAATTGTTGACAAACACATCGGAGGCCGGAAGAAAACCGCTCGCCCCGAACGTGTTATCGTAACCTACTGTCATCACTTCGCGTTGTATCTGCGGCATAAGCGCGAAGAGCGTATCGCCGCGGCGGAGAAAATTATCCGCAAAAGACAGGTGAAGTCACGTCAGTCACAACAGGACCCCCGTCAATACGTCTCCACCGCGTACGTCACCAAGGACGGCGAGGTCGCGGAACATGTGTCCATGTCGCTTGACACCAAAGCAATCGAAAACGAATCCCGCTTCGACGGCTTCTATGCCTACGGCACATCCCTCGATGACGATGCCGTGGACGTGCTGCGAGCCCGCTCGTTCCACCACGAAATAGAGCACCTGTTCCGGACCACCAAATCCTTCCTTGAAGCACGGCCCGTCTACCTTCAGCGTTCCGACCGCATCCGCACACACTTCCTGATCTGCTTCCTCTCCATGGTCATCATCAAGATTCTCCAGAAACAGATGAATATGCCGAATCTGTCCATTGACCGCTTCATCGGCACAATCCGCGACTTCAAGCTCGGATACATTCGAGGAGCAGGCTACATCCCGCTGTTCGAGCGCACCGAAATCACTGACCGGCTTCAGGAAATAAACAATATCTGTATTGACACACAGGTAGTTAAACCAAAAAGCATAAACGCAATGTATCGCAAAGTGTTAAAATAATGTTAAAATAAACATCTCGAACTGTAATACTACAAGGCACATCATCGTAAAATGGTGTGCCTTAGTATGTTACGACACAATGTGTCAAAGATGGAAAGATAGGGAAAAACTTGCTAACTTCCAATTCTTGTACCACGTGCAATTTCTCAGAATCTGATCTTATCGACTTTCCCGGGAGTCACACGGATTACAATCTTGCCTGAAGCAGATTGCGGCAGGCTCACTCCTTGAAAGTTATAATACACTACATCTGACGTTTCAACATTCGATGGATTCGCACTTTCTATTGCGTTGAAGCCCAAATCATTGAAGAGAGGCAAGAGGCTCGCAACCCACAAATGAGGATGCCCCTATTTCGGACAACGTATTTGGCAATGTCACTGACGTAAGATTCATACTCGCATTGAACACACCACCCCCATCCTCTCGGCAGAATTAGGGATAGTTACTGTTTTAATTTCCGGTGCACCGCTTATCGCATAATCGTTTACACTGACAACATTATAAATATTCCCGTCAATGTAACATTCCACCAAAGAAAGCATTACAGATTCTCTTTCCTACTAAAACACAACAACTTACAAAACATTTCAGCTTAATATGTAACGATCTAGAAACCAGCAAAATTCTATATTTCACCTCGTTTTGCAGTAATTCAAAAGGACGCTTTTACTGAATGCAATGACATGATTTTTATTCAATAAAAGCAACTAAATCGAAGATTTACCGCAATAGACAACAATGGCAACTTCATCCGAGTGAGGTCGCCATCGTTGCATAATGAAAATCAACTTTCGTTCATAAAATACCTAATTCTCATGGCTAAGTATTTTTGCAGATTTATTTTTTAATCGTAAATTTGCAAAAATAGAATTGGCATGATTGAAAGAACACTACAAGTAAAGCTGTTGGAGCTAACGAAGAAGTATCCGATTGTCACTCTGACGGGGCCGCGTCAATCGGGGAAATCGACATT
>CAYTLU010000333.1:0-11470 GCA_964438665.1 uncultured Bacteroides sp. | reverse complement strand
GGAGAAAATGGCAAAGGTGCTCATAAAAGGCATAAAAATGACACGGTAGCATTGCTCTATTGTTCAAAAGAACATGCTGCAGAACTCCTCAAGCAAGCGATAGGAACAGATGCCGATTCTGGATCCTTGTATGCTTGGGATGAAAAATACCAGAGATATATGGAGTTCAAACGAGATTCAGATTATACTGTCAGTTTTCATTCATATCATTTAGAGAATAATGATAGAAATATTCCTTCAATTAAAAAACTTTTAGGGAGATGAGAAATAATATATATGTGGATTCAACTGATAATGTTGAAGAAGAAAAACTTTATGATGGGGAGGAACCCAAAATTACAAAACCTTTCGACCCATCTAAAATAGAGCTTAAAATAGAGACAGTGAATTTATTGTCTCTTATTGACGAATTGGATAATGAAGAAATTAATCTCAGCCCTGATTTTCAGAGAGCAACAGATGTTTGGGATAACACTAAAAAGAGTAGATTAATTGAGTCAATACTTTTAGGTCTTCCACTCCCATCATTTTATTTTAATCAAGATGAAGGCGGTATGACACGTTCTGTTATTGACGGCGTTCAGAGACTTTGTGCCATACGCGATTTTGTATTAGGGAAGGAAGATAATGGCAAAACTAAGTTTCTCAAACTTGAAAACTTACAGTTTCTCAAACAATATGAGGGATTAACATTTGAGAATTTGACACGTCCAGACGTCCGTCGCATCCATAGTATGAGAATAACAACGAATACACTTGGATATCAGACTCCCAGTGAAGTAAAACTGATTATTTTTCAGAGAGTAAATAGTGCAGGAGTGCCACTGACTGAACAAGAAATGCGACACGCATTAAATCAGGGAGCTCCAGCAGACTTTATAAAAAGTTTGTCTGAAAGTCAATCATTTCTTCGTGCAACAGCAAATAAAATCAGGCCGAAGCGTATGCTTGATAGAGATTTTATCAACAGATATGTTGCTTTCTTCTGCGCATACAACGATTATGATGGGAATTTGGATAATTTCCTAAATGAACAGATGAAAGCGATTCGAACATATTCAGAAGAACGGAAAAAAGAAATAGCCTCTGCTTTTGAAAAGTCCATGAATACATGTTTTGCCATTTTTGGAGATAAGGCATTTCGAAAGATTAACAAGCTAGGCGAATACAGCAAAATATCGAAATCTTTATTTGATTCTTTGGGAGTCTGCATTGGATGGCTATCAGATGAAGAACGAGAAGAGTTGATACAAAAGAAAGAGTTTGTACAATCTTCTTTATTAAATCTATTTAAGGAAGAGGAATTCGGGAATCGCCTAAGTAATGGCACAGGGCAAATTAAAAATGTTAGATATAGATTTGATAAAATTCAAGAAATGTTATATCGAATTTTAAATAAGGTAATAGCACTTTGATTATGAAACTACGATATTTATTTGCATCCATATTCGCAACGGCGGCATCGGCAGCCTTGGCCTGCACAGGCCTTATCGCCGCACCTGGCGCCACAGCCGATGGCTCAACACTCATCACATACGCAGCCGACAGCCACACGCTCTACGGCGAACTATATCATCGGCCGGCGGCCGATCATCCCAAAGGCACGATGCGCAAGGTCGTGGAATGGGACACCGGCAAACTGCTTGGCGAGATTCCGGAAGTGAGCCATACCTACACCACAATCGGCAACATGAACGAACATGGGCTGGCCATCACCGAAAGCACATGGGGCGGACGTCATGAGCTGGCCGGAAGCGGTCTGATCGACTACGGATCGCTTATCTACATCACTCTCGAACGCGCCAAGACAGCTCCCGAAGCCATCAAGATAATGACAGACCTTGTCAAGACCTACGGCTATGCCAGCGAAGGCGAATCGTTTACGATAGCTGACCCCAACGAGGTCTGGATCATGGAAATCATAGGCAAAGGAAAAGAAGACAAAGGCGCAGTGTGGGTGGCCCGCCGCATCCCCGATGACTGCATCTCCGGCCATGCCAACCACAGCCGCATCCATCAGTTTCCGCTGAAAGACAAAACCGGCCACACGCTATATTCCCCTGATGTCATTTCTTTCGCCCGCAAGCAAGGATATTTCAACGGCAAGGATAAGGATTTCAGTTTCTCCCGCGCCTATGCCATAACCGATGGCGGCGCATTGCGGGGTTGCGATGGGCGCGTATGGGCGTTCTATAACAAATTTGCCGCAGACTCGATGGATCGCTATCTTGATTGGGTTCTATACGGAAAAGGCGAACCGCTGCCGCTTTGGGTAAAACCCGCAAAACCGCTGACGGCCGGCGATATGAAATGGATGATGCGCGACCATTTCGAAGATACTCCAATGGATATGACAACAGACATCGGCGCAGGGCCATACAAAGTGCCCTACCGCTGGCGTCCGCTGACCTACAAAGTCGATTCCGTGGAATATACACATGAACGCGCCATTGCCACACAGCAGACCGGATTCTCGCTCGTTGCCCAGCTCAAAAAAGATGCGCCCGCGCAGATGCGCGGCATTCTGTGGTTCGGGGTTGACGATGCAAACACATGCGTCTATATCCCGATGTACAGTTGCCTGACAGCCGCACCACACGAATTTGCAGTAGGCAACGGCGACCTTTATACACTGAGATGGGATGCCGCATTCTGGGTCACCAACTTTGTGGCGAATCAGGCATACAACCGCTACTCACAGATGATTGGCGACATCCGCCGCGTGCAGTGCGCCCTGGAAGATTCCATTCAGAATGAGGTCAATATCCTATATGAAGAAGTTGCCGGACTTGACTCCGATGTGGCAGTCAAATTCCTGAACGAACATGCTGCCGGCTGGTCAAAAAAATATACCGACCGATACCGTCAGCTCGGAGAATACCTATTTGTCAAATATCTGGACGGCAACGTCAAGAAAGAAAAAGACGGACAGTTTGAACGCAGCGAGACCGGCATGCCCGCCTATCCGAATTTTCCCGGATATGACGAACGCTACTATCGTTCGATCGTCAACGATCCCAACGGCGGTGAACGTCTCAAACTATTGGTGATTCCGGAAAAATAAATACATCATTACCCGACATGAAGAAACTAGACATTGTAATCCCGGTGGAAGTGGCAACACTCAATGAGTTGTCAGAGTCCGACTCGCGGCTGGTGACACTCGCACGAGAAGCTACCTACCGCTCATACGCCCCCTACAGCAGATTCTGCGTAGGCGCAGCCATACAGCTTGACAACGGCGAGACAGTCACAGGCTGCAATCAGGAGAATGCGGCCTATCCATCCGGCACATGCGCCGAACGCACGGCCTGCTACTATGCCCACGCCACATATCCCGAAGCCAAGTTCCAGACCATAGCCATCGCCGCCCGCGACACCGACGGAAATTTTGTCACCTCCCCGATTGCGCCCTGCGGTGCATGCCGTCAGGCATTGCTTGAATACGAGACTTTGGCCGGCCACGATGTCAGAGTGATCCTCACCGGCAGTGATGAGCTATATATCCTTCCATCGGTCAAATCCCTACTTCCCTTTGCTTTCACCGAATTCGAATAATTCACAATGATATAGAAATGAAGCTGCGGCCTTTGAAGGGTCGCAGCTTTGTTTTATATCGGCGGGAAAAGCCGATTGGGGAAAAGAGAGAGCCGGCGATGATGCCGACTCTCCTATTGGATTATTGTTGTTCGATATAGCACTGATAGGGCAGCGTCGAGAGGTCGAGTACAACCAGATACGTACCGGCACCCGGCGACTTGAGGTTGCTGCCGCCGGCAGTCAGATTGTCTTCCGCACCGCCAAGGTTGATGTCCCATCCGCCATTCATGCAGAACTTGAATTCATCATTGTCAGACAGCGTCACCACAGTTTCCCATGTCAGATTGTCGGCTGACGGAGTCATTGCAGTTGCTCCGCCGGGATTCCATCCATTGTGCGAGCCGACAACCCCGATCCTTTCAATCAGCGTTTTCTTATATTTGAGAGTAGCCAGATTGACATCCAGGAAGTAAAGACCATCCGGGCCGTCAACGTTGAAGTTGGTGTTTGAACCGTTCAGAAGATCATAGTTGGAAGCACCAGCACCATAGTTGCCCTTGTCGTTGCTCCATTCGGCAGCTCCGGTGAACTTGAACGAACCTTTAAGATTGGCATAACCGGTGTAGTTGATATAGTTGGTAGTGCCAAGCTGAGTTGCCCAGCTCCATCCGTTGCCATCGCCGGGAACATACATGAACTCGATAGCGTTGCTAAGTTCCCAAGTCTGATCAAGGACATTGACGTTGATCATGTATTCACCCGGTTTGTCAATCACAATCCAATCGCAATCCTCTTCAGCAGTGGCATAAGCCAATTCACCGGCTTTTGCACCAGCCCCGATAAATACACCGTTATGGTTCTGCTCCCATGTCTGGCCGGCGTTTTTGGTTGAAGCGGGGATCACCTTGAATTTCCAACCGCCATCGGCATTTATCTGATCGGAAGTGATGCTAACCTTAACCTTGAACACAGGATTGTCATACTGATTTCCCTCGTGTGCAAGCTGAATGGCATTGGCGATTGAGCCGTCACTGACCGTGCCATAGATATAGTAGGTGGATTCCACCGGATGCTCATAGGATAGCGGAGTCACAACGATTGCCTGAGGAGCACCTATCGCTCCGAGAAGCACGGTGGAAGTTCCGTTGACTGCATAGGCCACGAAGTTGACATACAGAGTTGACTGTGCTGTCGGGTCGCGAGTCACCATCGACTTGACTATTACGTCCAACTCTTCAACCGGAATCTGACCGACTTTGACAACACCGGCATCAGTTCCGGGGACAACATTAAGGTTCACCTGCTGTGCGCCGGCCATGTCCTGAGTCTTGGCCACATTCATAACGATCTTCAGATCCTGATCCGACGGAAAGTTTTCAAGCTTAGTCACATCGATGATATCGACATATCCGTCAACGGCATTTTCGAGATTCACATTACCGCCATTGGCAACAGCGGATGTTGCCACAATGCCGTTTGCCGGCATTATAGGCTGCTGAGGCGTAGTGGATGGGATGCCTGTCTCAAGATCAACGTCATCGCACGCCGAGAAAGCCAGCGAGAGAGCGGCTGTAAGCGCAATATTTAGAAATTTTTTCATGATTTATCAGTTGAAAGAATTATTAATTGACTTTCTTGAACTCTACGGTTTTGGCATTGAGGTCAACCGTAATGGTCACCTCACCGCCGGTCCATGTCGGGCAGCTCCAAGATCCCTTGCCTGCCACACCTGCACCGGAATATATACCTGCATCGTTTAACTCGATATCAACAGGGCTATCTTCAACCTGCGAGCCGAAAGAATCCGCATCCCATCCGGTCAAAGCAGTATAGAAACGGAACATGAACTGACCGGCCGGGATGTCGAAAGTAGCGGAATATATTTTCGAACCAATCTTATCATTGTCCTCGAAAAGTTTCCAATTCTCATAATGTGCGGCATTGGCAGCAGTCGGTCCGGCCCATCCTTCAGGCGCGCCAACGAGGTAGATCGATCCGGGCGCACGCAGCGTCTTGTAGCCTACCATGTTAGTGAACGTGATGACATTTGATGCGATGGTGTAGAGATCAAAGACCTCATCGGAAGCACCCGGGAAATAAGAGCGCACGCGCATGTAAACCGGGCCGATATAGTCAACGTAGCCACTTTCATCCAATTGAGCAAGCTTATTGTATCCGCGGCAACCATTTATGGCATCGGCGATGTCGCGCGCCGGGATATCAATAGAAGTCTTGTTGGATTCGGTCGGCAAAGCGACGAAATTCTGCGGCGTTGACTCTGCTCCAGTGTATTTCCATTGAGTCGGAACACCATTGAATTCAGGATCAAGCGACACCTCAACAGCATACGTAGGTATTGTGCCTACACCATAGTTGGGCTGAGAAACGGTTATTGTCACAGTCTCAGTGTTCTGAAGATCATAAGTGTAGTTTGCCGTTGGAGGCGTGTTAAGGAAGTTCTTGTCAGTCGGGATCTGCGCCTTCGGTTCCTCGTTGTTGTCCTTCTCGCAGGAAGTGAACACCGAGCCGAGGCAGGCCAGAGCCGCTATAATTGTGAATATCTTTTTCATGATTTCTTAATCTGTTTGAAAATGAATTAATATCCGGGGTTCTGACCCAGTGTGGCAGTAAAGTTTGTCGGGATTGCGTATAGCGAACGGTAGTCATCTATATTCTGTCCGTTCAGCACACCGCCTTTCCAACTCCATAGATAAGCATTTCCGGTGAACTTTCCGAAGCGTATCAGGTCGGAACGGCGATGTCCCTCCCAATAAAGTTCACGCATGCGCTCCTGAAGCAGATTGTATTCATTCAGCTCAATAACCGGCTGGCCTGCACGCATGCGCACCTGATCGAAATAGTCCTTGCCATTGCACTGAACACCATGCAGCTGACATTCAGCAAGCATCAAGAAAGTATCGGCCAAACGGAACAGCGGGAAATCAGCGTTGCTGAAAGTGTTGTAAAGCACATTCTGAGTGTTGTCATAGTCATCTTCGGAAGTGTAAACAAACTTGACACACATCAGACCGCTACCTGTCAATCCCCAGTCTTTTATATCGTTGAGGTCATTGGTGAACGTTCCGTCATAGATCAACCGGCGAGTGTCGGAAGCACTGAAAGCATCGGCAAGCTCCGGACGGACACGCGGGCCGCCCCAACCGGCAGCAGTAGAACCCAACTTATGGAAAAGGGCTTCAGGGATAGAAGAATTCCAAGCACCGATTCCAAGATAGGTAGTTCCGCCGTAGGTCTGAAGATTGGAGTTGTCCTGCGGAAGAGCCCAAAGGATTTCGCCGTTACCCACATACTTATCATTAGAACCACAGAAGAGATACTTATAGGTTGGAGCAAGAGAGTTGATTGTCTTTGTTATCTCCTGGCAAGCCTTTGCACATTCATTCCACATCGGAGTCCCGGTATAGACCTCAGCATTAAGATACAACTTAGCAAGAAGCATGTAGGCAGCCTCCCGCGACACACGTCCGTAGGTCTGCTGAGCAGCCGGTTTCACACTCGGGATTGCATCAAGAAGGTCCTGAACCACCAGCGGGAACATTTCCTGACGAGTCATTGTTACAGGAGTCTCGCCAACCTTGTTAGCCTCAGTCACCCAAGGACCGCGTCCGAAAATATCCATCATGTGATAGTAGCTCAAAGCACGCAGCACGCGGGCTTCAGCTTTCATTCCGGCCACTTCCTCAGCCGACAGGGGATCGGCAACCTGAGTCGCATTGTCGGCAGTGCGCAGGAACTCGTTGCAAGTGTTGATCTGATAAGTGAAACGCGACATGGACTCATAAAGCCAGTGGTTGTCAGCCGACCAAGTAGCGAAATCAAGTTCGTCAAGACCGGCATCGTTCCAGTTCTTACCGATAAAAGCCTCATCGGAGCAAAGCTCCTGAAGATTCCAGAGCTGACGCGAGTACACACCGGCGCCACCGTCATCAACAGAGATGTCGCTATTGTCATTCACACCGGCGATCACCAGCCCGGAATAAAGCTGGACGAACGTCTGATAATATTGCGCACCCGTAGTGAGCGAAGTCACATTGCTCGGGTTTTTAGGCTCGACATCGAGGTCGCTGACACAAGAAGCAGCTCCGACAGCAAGCGCAAGGCAGCCCACGGCTGCATATGATATTTTTTTGAAATTCATAGTTGGATTGCTTGAAAAATTAGAAAGAAGCTACAACACCAAATGAAACGGTCACAGGACGCGGATACAGTTCATTGTCAACACCGGAGAAAATTTCCGGGTCAAGACCGGTGTATTTTGTAATCACGAACGGATTCTGCACCGCGCCATATATGCGCAGACGAAGCTGATCCTTTATTAGCGACGGCCAAGTGTAGCCAAGAGTTATGTTATCGCAGCGCAGGAACGAAGCATTGCGCACGAAATAGTCGCTCATGATACCATTAATGGTCAGATCTTCAAACAGGAACCGGTCAGCCATCAGGTTGCTTAACGGAGTAGCAGCCGTTGATCCGCTAATCGAAACGTTAGCCGCCTCAGTGTTGGCATACACATAGTTGCCAAGATTTGCACGGAGCGCAAGACTGAAGTCCCAGTTCTTGTACTTCAACGAGTTGTTCCAAGTCATGGTTACTTTCGGATCTTTGCTATGATAGAAGTAGCGGTCAGAAGCCGTGATCTGGCCATCTCCGTTGCGGTCAACGAACTGTCCTTCGATCGGGTCGCCGTTGACATCATAAACCTGCTGGTAAACATAGAAGCTATAAGCCGGCTTTCCGACAGTATGCGCCATGATCTGTCCACCCGTACCGGCACTGATGTTTGCGCCAGCCATCATGAAGTAGTCAGGATTGTCACCATAGGTCAGCTTGGTAATCTTGTTTTTGTTCCAAGAGACATTGAAGTCCGTTGTCCATGTGAAGTCTTTGGTCACAACCGGGCGTGCGGAGATGTTGAATTCAACACCAATGTTCTCCATATCGCCAATGTTGGTGTTCAGCGCGTTTGTCAAGTTTGAACCGGCGGGAAGAGTTGCCCATGTCAACAGATCCTTGGTCATACGTTTGTAGAAGTCGATGCTACCGTTGATGCGGTTGTTCAGGAAACCGAAATCGATTCCGGCATTCCACGTTTGCGTCTCTTCCCATTTGATACTTGTGTTGTAGCCATTCGGCTTGATCGGGTTGATCCAACCGTTGCCAACCGGATTGGGATATGACCACTGGTTTGTTCCGGGATTACCGTTATTGCCGATAGTGTAGATAGGCAAATACGGGAAATAGTCGTCATTGAGATCCTGCTGTCCGGTGATACCAAAACCTGCGCGGAGCTTTAGTTCGCTCATCCAACCACGCGCACCTTCCATGAAGTTTTCATCAAGCAACTTCCATGCAAGAGCCACAGAAGGGAATGTACCCCAACGGTTGTCCTTGCTGAAACGAGAAGTTCCATCGCCACGTACGGTCGCCGTCAACAGATAGCGGTCCATAAACGTGTAGTTCAAACGACCGAAGAAAGAAACAAGCACGAGATCATTGCGATAGCGACCTGCGGGATAAGCCTGGAAAGGATTCTCTTCAAGAGTGCGGGTGAATTCATATCCCTGCCAGCGGAAGCGCTGATAGGAGTAACCGGCCGTCACGTCAAAACCGGAATGAATAGACTGTACATCCTTGCGATAGTTGAGATAGAAGTCCAACAGAGTGTTGACCTTTACCTGATGCTGGCGGTTGAAACGCCCTACCCCATCCTGTACATTCTTGATTTCGCCATCGATAAGGCGGTCAGAACCGTTCTTCCAAGCCATAGGCGAACCGCCATAAGTCACGTTGTTGACATTTGAGCGCGAAACCTCATAGCCGAGATTCAGGTTGGCGTGCAGGTCGCGCAGGAACGGCATGGCAAGATCAAGCTGAAGATTACCAATGCTCTGGAGCACGAAACTGCGCGAATTATAGTCATTCAGCATGGCAATCGGGTTAAGAGCCACGTTGCGATTGATAGCAGATCCGTTGTCGTTCGGGCCGGCAACGTTAGCACCCACATATGTGGTCCAATCGTTGAATTTATTTCCTTCGGGATTCTTGACAGGAAGGGTCGGATTAAAGCCGATCGCGTTGCCCAACACCGCATTGTCATGATAGTGGTTGCTGATCCATGCACCACGCACATTGGCGTTGACTGACAGAAGATCGTCAAAGAACTTCGGAGAAAGGTTGATGCCGACGGTAGCACGATCCATACCGGTAGTCTTGATTATACCGTTATTTCCGGTCCAAGAAACAGATACGCGATAAGGCAGCGCCTTGTAAGTTCCACCTACGCTTAAATTATAGTCAGAAGAAATCGAAGTTTCAAGCACGCCTTTCTGCCAGTCGGTGTTGGCAGTTCCGAGAGCGTTGTACTGCGTTGATCCCACACCATAATAATTGGTGATGAATTCGCGATATTCATCGGCATCCATCATGTTGACATAGTTGCGGGGGGTGTTGATGTACATATTCGCTGAGAAAGTTACCTTCGGAGCTCCGGAAGTTCCTTTCTTGGTTGTGATTATGATGACACCGTTGGAAGCGCGGCTACCGAAAATTGCCGTTGCCGAAGCATCTTTAAGAATAGTCATCGATTCGATGTTTTCCGGATTGACCATTGCAAGCGGGTTGGCAGAACCTTTGGCAGTCTTTCGGTCCATCGGGACACCATCGATCACAATAAGCGGCTCGTTGGAAGCAGAGAGTGAAGCACCACCACGAATGACGATGTCAGCACCACCTTCGGGCGAACCGCCATTTGTGGTCACAACCACACCCGGACTCCGTCCGACAAGCAGATCCTGAGCCGAAGTGGCAAGCCCAGCAGCTACCTCATCCGGCTTAACCATAGCCACCGAACCGGTAGCATCGGCTTTCTTGATAGAGCCGTAGCCAATGGCAACGACTTCACCAAGCATCTTTGCATCTTCAGTCATCACAACATCAATGACCTTTCGTCCGTTTATCGGCTCGATGACATCGCTACAGCCGATGAAGGAGAAAACAAGCGTTGAATTAGCATTGACTGTCAGTGAATAACGGCCATCCACATCGGTAGCGACGCCTTGGGTAGTCCCTTGGGCAATAACGCTCGCGCCGATCATAGGCTCGCCTTCAGAATCGGTTACCGTACCAGTGACCGTAACCTTTTGCGCCAGAGCCGGCAACGCGCAACACAGCATAGCCACAAAGACTACAAGCGTTTTCCGACTCATTTGAAAACAAATGTTCTTCATGCAATTGTTAGTTAAATTACTTGATTAAAAATATGATATAATTCTCGTTTTATTAAATTCAAATCCGCGGTTTCCGCTTTACGCCACGGTGTTCAGCTGTTTCGGGGCTGTTATTCCCCTGTATTTTTCAATGGTAGGTGTGAGTTCTCTCCAAATAAAACTTTACGCATTTCAATGGCAAATTAAACTAAATTTTTCTATTATTAATCAATCGGCCTCTCCCTTTTAAATTTAATTAACAGAAGATGGATGGGGTTGAGAATGTTGATGGGCGGGCGGAGGGCGGTCGAGGTTTTCAAAATGTCAATGTGCGATTGCTGCCGTGGGGGAAGATTATGACTTTGATTGAGGAGCGGGCGGAGGGCGGTCGAGGCATGCCTCGACCCTACCAGATGGCTGGGATTGAGGACGTTTTGGGTCAAATCTTCGGAGGGGCGGCCGGCAGCGGCCGCTTATGCGGGAATGATGATCAGGGGTTCGGGGGGATTGGAGGATGGGGCAAATGGGATTTGATGGGGATGAGGGGAGGCAGGGTTGACGGCATCGCGTGCATCATGGTCGAGGCTTGCTGGGCTGATGTCTTCGCGGGGGCGGCCTGCCTCGCCCCTACCAGATACTTGTATTTGAGCGGTTTCGGTGGGGGTGTCGGGGGAGATGACGGTGAAGGGGGAGGAGTCGGGGTC
>CAYTLU010000332.1:0-3146 GCA_964438665.1 uncultured Bacteroides sp. | reverse complement strand
GACGTGAGAATCTCTGCGTTTGGGAACATTTTCGCAAGAGATTGCCACGCCTCGTTACACTCGGCTCGCAATGACAGGAAATGTCATTCTGAGGAGCGTTGAAAAACGCGACGTGAGAATCTCTGCGTTTGGGAACATTTTCGCAAGAGATTGCCACGCCTCGTTACACTCGGCTCGCAATGACAGGAAATGTCACTCCGAGGAGCGTTGAAAAACGCGACGCGGGAGTCTCAACACACGACATGACAGTGGAAATACTACGCCGATATTAGAGTTCCAGTGCGAGCTGAGTCGACGCGAACAGATTGATGTATCTTATTCCCATGCGTCGTGCGCGCGACACCGTGTAGCCCGTGCCGCTGCGCCGTCCGTCCCACCACGCCACCAACAGCGAGCAGTTGTCGACAAGATAGTCGTTGCGGCGGCGAAACACGCTCGGCGAATAGCCGTCGGCGACATATACCACGCTGTCGGCCACCGCAAGCAATGTGCGGAAACGATCGCCGTCGTCGGGTGTAAAACCGCGGTCGAAACCGCAATATGGCACCGCACACTCCAACTCCGCATCGGAATGCACGCCGCGCAGACGCACGACAGCCTCCGCAGCCGCGAGATCGAACCCCTGCGCCATGCCGCTCACGAAGCGGCGGTATCCGGCGGCATAGAGCTGCTCCAAAATATCGCACAGTCTCCGGTCGTCGCGGCCGTCATAATATCGGTGGCCGGTAAATGCCACGCTTATGGGAAGATGCACCGTCATGGGTGCAAAGATAATATTTTCGTCGCTTTTCATCCGATATTTGGCTTGGAGTTTGCACCTCAACAGGTGTCATTTCTAAAAAAAACACTATTATGAAAAACACAAGCAGTTGTATTATTTCGGCTCTCGGCGGCGCACTCGTCGGAGCAGCCATCGCCATGTTGTTCACCCCTCAGTCGGGCAAGGAGCTTCGCAACAAGATCCGTAATATGGCCGACGACAAGATGTCGAAGTTGCACAAGGAGTTCAAGAGCTGCAATTGCGGCGACGATATCGGCGATAACATCGACGACATGGCCAAGTAATCCGCAAAAGGCATCGATATGAGCGACTCCAACCGTCCAATAGGTAGCGCAGCAGTGGTGTTCCTGCTGTCGGGATTCATGTCTCTGATACTGCTTACCGCGGCATTCGTGACGTGGCTCTCATCGCTTATCGGCAGTACGAGCATAGCCTCGCTTATAGTGGGAGTGTTCTTCCTGATAATAGCGGCAATCGTCTACCGCGTGGCGCTCCACAGTTATATAGAGTCGATGCGGCGGCGCTTCGATACGATCTACGAAGTCAGTCGCATCGTAGAGGGTCTGTATCGCAGGGCGGTCGAATTCTTAGAAAAGATAGTCGGTTGATCGAGTTCACAGAAAAAGTCAAATTACATGCGTAATTTGACTTTTTCTGTGATATCCTTGATATGTGCCGATTTTTTCAAACCCAATCCTATGAGAGGACTTTTTCAGTGCCCCCTAAAAGTCGGGACTTTTTGTCGGAGATGGTAAAAAGGCGATATCGTTGAGCATCGCCTCCTCATAGTTACTGTGTTTATAGTTCTGCATCGTCGCCGGTTTCCGCAGTTTCTGTTGCATCAGTATTCGGCATATCGGTACGGGTGCCGTAGGTACCGTAGTAACCGTCGCGGTATCCTTTTGCAAATGCATCTACTTCATCCGGATCGCAGGATGTCATAATCGTGCAAACCGAAGCCGTCATAATAACAGCTATAAACAATCTAAAATATTTTTTCATTGTTTTTGATTGTCAAATTAGTTTACGATAATATCAAAATCAAATATAAATACATATATGATTTTCAAATCTTGAATCTTGCAATGTTTTTTAGACAATAAAAATTATAGTTTCCCTCGTAAATATTCGATATCTTGCTGCGTGTATCGTTTATTACGGCATGAAGGATGAACCGTTGGATATTGAGATCTTATATGTGCATATTCTGCACCATTCTCCAAAGCAACTGCTGCGGTTAAAATTGCTTCGTTTGCAGAACCAACTTTGGCATACGATACTTCACCGTCGGAGGTCTTAAATTCTACTGTATATTCTGCATTAGGTATGGTTTTATAAAATGTTACACCTGTTCCAACCGTCCAAGTTATCGCTTTCGCGATTGCAGCGGCGGTAGCTACTTGCGCTTGCGCACAATATAAACTAAAACAACATATTATTAAACATACAATCTTTTTCATTTTTTTTATAAAACTGAATGTTATCCTTACTCACTTAACGGCTTTTCAGGTTACTCCACTCGTACCTTGAAAGTTTTGGGAAAGATACGTACATAAAAAAGACGTGGTACTTTTAGTGTATCCTTCCATCTAAGGTGTTTGGCGTAACCCGTTCCGATAGAATAACCAAAAGCCCACGCATTACACGTGAGCATTTTCGCTACTATTCTTGTCGGAACTACAGTCGCCAAACTTTTAGATGGACAGAATAAAGCTAAAACGCTTTTTCAATATTTTACAATGTGCGTATCCAATACGCTAATGTTTCATAGGCAAATCATTTACTTACTATACAAATGCAAAGTTAGGAATTATTTTCTAATTTACAAATGCTATGCGAATGAACGATGTAAGCAATCTACGAAACATCCTGCCAACGAGCAGAAGATTCTCTATGTCGATACGGAGCAAAGCCCCTATCACTGTCTGAAAGTAATGACGCGGATCTTCCAGCTGGCAGGTCTGCCGACCGAAACGGACTGCGACCGCATCCAGTTCCTCTCCCTGCGAAAGTACACGCCCGACGAGCGCATCGCCATCATCGAGACCGCCATATACCGAACCGAAGGGCTGGAGTTCGTCCTCATCGACGGCATACGCGACTTGGTCTACGATATCAATTCGCCCAGCAAAGCGACCTGTATCATTTCAAGAGGTGCGCTTTGCACACTTTCGGGCGTGCGACCCATAATCGGTCGCGCATCTGACGGAGTTTAGATATTGTTTTTATAGTATTTGTGCATTGAAAAAATAATTTCTTAAATTTGTATTGTAAACAAGAAACGATTTGCCTATGAAGCATTAGCGTATTTTTAGGTACGCACATTGTAAATATTGAAAAAGCGTTTTAGCTTTATTCCATCTAC
>CAYTLU010000331.1:0-9137 GCA_964438665.1 uncultured Bacteroides sp. | reverse complement strand
AAACAGCTTCTAATGATTCAACAAAAATCAATTTTCAAATTCTCTCCCAAATAATTATTTCGAGATATGGAACTGAACGATGGTAAAATAAAGGTTATAGCATACTATCTGCCTCAATATCATCCTTTCAAAGAAAACGATGAATGGTGGGGGCCCGGATTTACGGAATGGACAAACGTCGGGAAGGCAAAACCTCTGTTTAAGGGCCACTATCAACCTAAAGTACCGGCAGATTTGGGATATTATGACCTTCGCATAGAAGAGGTCGCTGTAAAACAGGCGGAATTAGCTTTAGAAGCCGGTGTTGCAGGATTCTGTTATTGGCACTATTGGTTTGGCGATGGCCGCAAGTTGTTGGAAATGCCCGCTGAAAGAGTGCTAAAAACAGGCAGCCCCGATTTCCCGTTCTGCTTTTCATGGGCAAATCATGGATGGTGGAGAAAATCCTGGAGCTCAACGGGCAATGGCGAATTACTGATCGAGCAGACTTACCCGGGCAGAGAAGATATTGACAATCATTTTTATTACTGTTTGCCGTTCTTTAGGGACAGAAGATACATGAGATACAATGGCCGGCCCTTGTTCTTCATATACAAACATCTTGATTATAAAGACATATCACAGTTCGTTGAACGTTGGAATCAATTGGCCGTAAAAGAAGGCTTGTCGGATGGATTCTATTTTATGACCGGTCTTTTGTCTTTTGACACTTTAGCCGACGCCAGGCAAAAAGGTCTTTCAGGGGGAATAATCGATGTAAATGCCCGAGAGGAGCTGATCCCCTCTTTGGGAAAGAGAGCATGGTCCTTCATACGCAGAAAAATTGGACTGCCATCGACACACCCCTTAAAGGTGGATTATCTAAACCTTATAAAAAACGCATGGAGCAATGATATTTTTAATCGCAATGATGTAATTCCCCAAATAATGCCTAATTGGGATCACACACCGCGAAGCGGTAAATACGGAACAGTCTTCGTAAATACATCCCCGGACAATTTCGCAAAACTTTTATGCAAGATTCTACCGATGGTAAATCGGAAAGAGAACAAACTGCTTGTCCTAAAATCCTGGAATGAATGGGGCGAAGGCAACTATATGGAGCCGGACTTAAAGTATGGTCACGGTTATATCTCGGCTTTGGCCAAACAGCTTCTGAATCAAATACAAATCGAAAATTTATGAATATCGTATTCTGCACCGACACCAACTACATTATGCCGTCGTCAGTACTTATTAAATCCATAAGTCTGAACAACCGCAAGTCAACAATTACCTTTTATGCGATCATTGACGAGAGTGTGACGAATAAGGATATGTCCATGCTCGAACATGAGATTGAATGCAATAACAACCACAATATCGTATTCTTGAAAGTCAATGGGCGCGATTATGAGAATATGCCCAATTTAGATGTTTCGCAAGAGTATGCAAAGAAAAACAATATTACGGCAACCCACACGACAAAAGCCTGTTACTACAGGTTATCCATGGCAAACCTCTTGCCTGAATCTGTGGAAAAGGTGCTCTATTTCGACTGTGACACAGTGATTGCCAAAGATCTCTCCTCTCTTTGGGAAACGGATCTGGCGGGCAAAGCGGTTGCCGCGGCGGTTGATGAAGGAGAACTTCAAATGAATTATGAACAATTAGGCTTCGCTCCGCAGTACGGATATTTTAATTCCGGAGTAATGGTTATAGATTTGTCCTATTGGAGAAGGCACAATATGATTGAGGTGTTTTTGGAAATCATAAGACAACATGCCGGCCGAATGCGTCAGCACGACCAGGAGATACTTAATATTGCATTCTATAACAATGTGAAAAGATTGCCGTTGAAATACAACCTCCAGGAGAACTTTCTGAGACATCCACATATAATATCGGACCTGTACGAAAAGTATTCCGAGGAGATCGAGGAGGCATTAAATGACTTTGCGGTAATTCACTATACGGCAGAAAAGCCTTGGTTCAAAGAGTGCGGACAACCCTATAAATCTGTTTTCTCAAAGTATTTAAAGCAGACTTTGTGGAAAGATTATACCTATAAATGGAAGAACCGGAAACTTGCCGTCAATATTTCAGTCTTTCGCATATTGGTGAAAATAGGATGGAAGAGAAGCATTTACCGCAATCTCCCGCAGTAAATAGTGAGAGATTGTCCGGGGTGGAGCTATTGAGGACGCTCTCTATATTCTTGATACTTGTTATCCATGTGATCAATTTGGTCATAGGTGTTCCAAGCATCCACGATCTGAAACTGGATGCCATACCTTCAATTACGATTATATCCTTAGAATCATTATCTATTGTATGTGTAGATGTTTTCATTATAATTTCCGGATGGTTTGGGATCAGATCGACAAACAAAGGATTGGCCAAATTGATTTTCCAATGTGTTTTCTTCACAGCCATTGAGTTTGTCATTGGATATATTGCTGTACCACAGTATATTAACTCCACCCATTTGATTAAACAGATTCTGACTTCATTTTTCCCGGGTTGGTTTATATCCGCTTATATAATGTTATACATATTATCCCCTCTTATAAACAATTATATCGAAACGCATAACAGCAGGGAAATTCAGAAAGTACTAATACCCGTATGGGGGTTTACGCTTATCTACGGATGGTTATTATCAACAACATCAGGTAATAAAAGCACCTTTGTGTCCGGTTATTCTGCACTTTTCCTATTCATTCTATATTTTACCGTCAGATATTTGAAAGCGTTTTATTTCACCGACAACGGGATTGGATGCTTCAAATCAAGAAGTAACGTATTTTGGTTGAAAGGATACTTCATTGCAACAACGATAAATGTATTTTTGTGGATCACCTTTACTCTGTTAAATTTTCAATATTATAGTTCTATTTTATTTCTATACACCTCACCGATAGTAATTTTTCAATCATTTTGTCTGTTCAGGTATTTTCATAATCTTACTGTAAAATCGACTTTCATCAACAAGATCGGTGCTTCCTCTCTTTCCATTATGCTGCTGCACTTTTGTTGCGGAGGAATAATTTTTAAGGGTGTGATCAATCACATATACCTTAACTATGATGGCATCCTATGTCTTTTGTTGATTTTCTCGTTTTTGATATGTATCTCAATTATAGCGATTACGTTAGACCGGATCCGCCTGTTTATATGGAATAAAATAGAGATAAGATTTTACACTTTAAGCAAACATGACCCTTTCTATAATTGTCCCCATATATAATACACAACAATATTTAGAGAAGTGTATTTCGTCTCTGTACCTCCAAAACCTGGATGAAAAGGACTTTGAAGTACTTCTGATCGATGACGGATCTACAGATTCGAGTTTCGCCATTGCAAACAATTGGGCCGGGAGAAAAAGCAATATCCGTGTTTTCCGTCAGGAGAATCAAGGACAAGCAGCTGCCCGCAACTTAGGACTCGACAATGCCCGCGGGCAATATATCCTGTTTGTAGACTCGGACGATTATCTTTTGCCGCAGAAACTGGGCGTTTTGCTGCGTAAGACAAAAGAACGCCGGTTGGATGCTGCGATATATTGTCTCAGGGTGCAAAATCCCGCAGGTGATACCTCGACCTTGAAGATACCTCATGTAAGATATGACCATATCTATTCGGGACAAGAGGTGGCCTTGAAATTTTTCGTTTTCGGCAGTATGTGCAGAGGCCTGTTTTCCGGATCTGTATTTGAAAAGCACAAGCTTCGTTTCAGAACAGGGTTCGCTCATGAAGACTCGGAGCTCTGCTTCAGGCTGTACCCCTTGCTCGGGAGTGTTATTTTCACAGAAGACGAGATCTATTTTTATCGCTACAACAGACAAAGTACCGACCGGTCCAAAGCGCTTGAAACCTTAAAGAGAAACATTGAGTCGGAAGCGATGCTCGTTTCAAAAATTCTCGAGGATGTCAGGTGCCGGACATACACCGGAACTGTCGCAAAGCGATACCGAAAGGTTGCGAACTCTATTATGATTGGCTGCTTCAAACGGATACGGGCCAGCCGTATTTGGGATAAGAGTGAGTTTAACAGCAAAGTAGAATGGATGAAAGCCATTGGTGTATATCCGCTTGCGGGAATGACAAATTCATGGAAAACGCGAATGGTTTCAAAAATACTAAACATAAGGTGCTTTCTTAGGCTCTATATATTGGGATGCTGAAATTTGCTTGATTCAACCGACTAAAAAAACAGAAATATTGAATCTTTCATGATTGCCTATCCCCGTCCGAGGCGCAAATCCAACTGCATTCCGGAGCACTCCATGTCCGGTTGCCTGTTTTCATAATTATGTGGCTCTATCTGGTAATATTTGCGATTCCCGTTTTTGCCTATCTCAACGGTAGTGC
The DNA here is from genome assembly GCA_964438665.1 of uncultured Bacteroides sp. GTDB lineage: Bacteria > Bacteroidota > Bacteroidia > Bacteroidales > Muribaculaceae > Paramuribaculum. The sequence goes on along the minus strand of CAYTLU010000331.1, from coordinate 4,781 downwards.
CGTCAACCGCAACAAGTCGTTTCTTGCCTGGTATATGGTGGCGTTGGCCCTGTTTGTGGGGTTGGGTGATATGCTTGGCGGGTATGACAGGTATATCTATGGGGAGGTCTTTGACGGTATAGCCGACGGTATAACCCACGGTTATTCTTATGAAACAATAGCTGCCATAAATTTCTTTGAACCGGGCTATTCGGTGCTTTGCTATGCCATTGCTCTGCTCACCGAAAACCGATACGTATATATCTTCATTGTCACCATGTTGATGTATTATTGCTTCTTCAGGGCCTTTGAGAAGTATATGACCAATTATCCGTTGGCCATGATCATGTTTTTGGGTATGGTGTTTTATTTCACATTCACCTACTTGCGGCAGGTGTCGGCTTTTGCGGTGGCTTGGTTTGGCGTAACGTATCTTATAGAAGGGAAGAAGTGGAAATTCTTTGCTGTTGTATTGTTCGTGGCTTTGCTTCATAAGTCAGGTATTGTATTTGCCACATTGTATTTTCTGCCTTTGAAAAAATTCAAGCCCGGAGTTATAATTGCGATTTTTGTCCTGTGTGCAATATTGGGAATATCCGGAGTGACCGGTGTATTATACGACGCATTTGCCCATGTATCCGATGCGGAAGGTTTGAGTAACTACTCGGCATCATTAGGTGTTAGGGGGGCATACATTATTGAAGTTATACTTTTTGTATGGATTATTCTGTCGAATTACAACAAGATTGAGCCGACTCGCCGCAATCTCATATTTCTGAACATGGCCTGGGCCTTTTGTGCCTTTCTGCTTTTGTTTGTACGGTCGAGCGATGGAGGTCGCGTGGCTTGGTTCTTCACGCTTGGCATCATATACACGGTCACGCTTGTTTGCAGCACCAATCAAGCCCGAATCAAAATCAAGAACGGCTTCGGCCTGCTGATGATTGTGGTAATGCTGACCTTATATGTCAGAGTGTTCATCGCGTGGCAGAGCTATAACAATCTCTATCCATACAAGACCTTTCTTACAGACGGATACCGTACTCCGGATTATTCGTGGCGCCGGTATGAGTACGACCACAAATATGATGAGGACAAATTCTACCGTCCGGCCTTTAGATTTCTGAAATGAGGCATATCGCTCTTATTACACTTCATACCCCAACGGCAACCAACTGCCGCGGTGCAAGTGCTTTGCCGTTTCATCTTCTGGCGTTTCGTCCAAAGGATGTAGCGGTTGAGGTGTGGTCGTTCAATCTTAATGGCTGTACGGCAATGCAGATTGAGGCCGCAGCATCCGGGTTGGGAGTGAAGATTCATCTGGTCAAACAGCCGGAATGGTTCAGACTTTTACGCCCGGCGGCTGTGCGTCTGTTGCTGCCCAAGCCCAAGCTGGGCTATTTGCCCTTGCCCGAAGATGCACTTAAAGCTATACATGGATTTCTAAAGGGTGCTCAGGCAGCGCTGTGGATTTATGGCGAGGACATTGCGCATATCGCAAGCCGGTTCGGCGGCGTTTCAACGGTAATAACCACGCCCGACTGCGAAGCAATGTATTATCATCGGACCCTGGCGATGAAGGAGGTGCCTTCAAGCCGGAGGTCGATGTTCCGGTACACTTTGATGTACCACCGATATGCCAGGATGGCAGCGCACTATCCCGCCGGCAGTAAAATCAAATATCACCTGGTGGGAAAAGAGGATGCCCTGTTCCTAAAGAGATTGAATCCTCGGGCAAATGTTGTGTTCATCCGTCACCCGCACTACGATTTGTCAACCACAGCGCACAATAAGGCAACACCCACAGAAAGAGTGAAGATTCTTATTGCCGGACGCTACGATTTCACTATGGCGCAGGCGGCCGACGAGGCATTCGAGGCGATGAAAACGCTGCCCAAGGAGATAAAGGATAGGTACTTTGTGACCTTCCTTGGCAAAGGGTGGGAGGCCTCGTCCACAACGTTGAGAAAGGCCGGATTCGATGTTGAGCTAAAGGGGTTTGTCGAAGATTATGCATCGGAGGTCTCCTCCCATCATATTCAACTTACGCCGGTATCTGTCGGCACAGGCACGAAGGGGAAGGTCCTTGACGCGTTTGCCAACGGCCTGATGGTCATAGGCACGCCTTTGGCATTGGAAAACATTGCAGTGGAAAGCGGAAAAGAGTGCGTCGAGTACAGGATGGGGGAGGAGCTGGTGCGCTGGCTCGTCCGCTTGGCTAAGAATCCGGCGATTATCCATGACATAGCAAAAGCGGGCAAAGAATCGGTGCTTCGTGAGCACGGCCGCGAAAAAGTTGCCCGGGAGTTCTTTGATTTGTTCGAATGAGTTCAACCCGTAATTCGTCGTTTGAATTGCTCCGTATAATCCTGCTTATCATGATTCTCGTCGAACATGGTAATATGTGGTTTATAGGAGGGGGCTACCACTCCGACTGGGAGCATTGGGCCAAGTGCATCGTTGAGTCTGTGTGCATCGGATCGGTCAACGCATTTGTGCTCATATCCGGATGGTTTGGGATACGCAGCGACCTGAAGAAGATCGGGAAGCTGGTCTTTATGCTCCTCTTCTGCACTGTTCCACTGTTGGTCGCGGCTCTTCTTTTCGATTGGCTGCCGTTTTCAAAGATCGCCTCAATTAACGGGGTCTACGAATATGTACTGGGAGGCAACGCCTATTGGTTTGTAGCCGATTACATAGGACTGCTGATTATGGCGCCGATGCTCAACAAGGGAATCCGGACAATGGATAAGAGACAATTGAGGACGTTGCTCTTGGCCGGATATGCGCTTATTGCAATTTATGACTTCGTATTCCGAGTTCCGGTCCTTGGTTCAGAGGGCGGGTACAGCATCTTATGGTTCGGATTACTCTATCTGTTGGCTCAATACATGCGTGCCTGCGGGTTGGGAGTTATAGACAGATTTTGCCGGCCGATTCTTGTTTCGGCTGTGGTCCTGCAATCGGTATTGTTCTATTGGGGGCTGATTGGCATGAGATATACCAATCCGTTGATCTTGATCGAGTCGGTTTGCTTAATATCTATTTTTAAAGGCCGCATGTTTCACAGTTCGGTCATAAACTATGCGGCCACAAGTTGCCTTATGGCGTATATGCTGCACATGCAGCCGATATTGGTGCCTTACATAAGGCGTTTTCTGCTGGCGGAGTATGCCGGCCGGGGATATTGGATCTATATGGTCGAGGTTTTCATCCTCTCCATCGCGGTATTTCTTATTGCAATATTGCTCAACAAGGTACAGTCCGCAATATACCAAAAGTTCCTTAAATGCTTGTCACCGTAGCAACGCCTGCATACAATCGTGCCCATCTCTTGCAGAGGCTTTACCGGAGCCTGTGTCGTCAGACCTGCGCCGATTTCGAATGGTTGGTCATTGACGATGGCTCAACAGACCATACCGCTATTGAGGTCGATGGCTTTGCTGCGGAGGGCAAGATGGACATACGGTATATACGAAAGCAAAATGGCGGCAAGCATACAGCCGTAAACTTGGCGGCAAAGGAGGCCAAAGGCGAACTGTTTTTCATTGCCGACAGCGACGACTGGCTGCCAAAGACAGCGATAGCGGATGTGATTGAGGCGTACGGCACAATCAAGGGGGATGAAAGTTTTGCCGGAATTTGCGGACTTGACCGGTATGCCGACGGCAGAATCGTTGGCAGCGGATTGCCCCGCCCCACGATCGACGCCTCGCCGCTGGACATTAGAGAAAAATGGGGCGTCAAGGGTGACTTAAAAGAGGTATTCCGTACAGAGGTGATTCGCGGGCATCCCTTCCCCGAGATACCGGGAGAAAAATTTTGTCCCGAGGTTTTGATTTGGAACAGAATCGGCCGACGATATAAGCTTCGTTACTTCAACAAAGCAATCTACACGGTGGAATACCAGCCCGACGGACTAACCAACGGTATAACACGAGCAAGAATGAACAGTCCGGCAGCTTCTATGATGACCTATTCCGAGTGGTTCGCTCAAGCCGTCACTTTCAAAGCAAAATTGCGGATGGCGGTCAATTACTGGCGTTTTGCTTTTTGTGTCCCTTGGCGCAGACGGCTTCGTATTGCAGGTTGGGGCAAATGCCTGATGCCGATCGGTCTTATTTTCTATATAAAAGATAAAATCAACTTGGGATGAGGATATTGCATGTAATAACATCTTTGTCGACAGGCGGGGCGGAGAAGTTGATGGTGGACTTGCTGCCGAGGCTTCGCGACAAGGGCTTTGAAGTCGAGCTTGCCATATTCAACGGACGGATAACCTCGTTCTTCGAACAGTTGCATGAAAAAGGCATCCCTATACATCGCTTCATGCCCGACGGCGGTAACGTGTACAATCCGGTCAACCTTTGGAGGCTGCATCGGCTCGTCCGAAAAGGCGGTTATGACGTGGTGCACACCCACAACACCGCTCCGCAGTTGTTTGCGGCGTTAAGTCATATTTTTATACACACCCCATTATTAACAACTGAGCATGGTGGGTCTAATAGAAGGCGTAAATGGAAATGGTATAGACATATTGATTTATGGATGTACAACCGCTACTGCAAGGTAATCTGCATATCGCAAAAGGCCGAAGAAAATCTGAGAGAATACATCGGTCATTGCAAGGCGGACATCTGCACCATCAACAATGGTGTGGACATCGCCAGGTACGCCAACGTTGCGGCCTCCCTTGATCTGGAGGCGATTGCCCCCGAAAGCCGCAAAATCATAATGGTGGCCGGATTCCGCCGGGAGAAGGACCAGGATACGCTCATCAAGTCGCTTCGCCATCTGCCGGA